>JBFIEP010000105.1:0-7235 GCA_041603335.1 Elusimicrobiota bacterium
AGGAGTTTATCGGCATGAAGGATTTCATCACAGCAACTATCGGCTACACCATTTGCAACTTCCGCTTGTTTCATGGCCTAAAGCGGCGCCTATTAAGGAGCAATACCGATGGAAATCGCTCCGGCTTTATCGAGGAGAGACTCTTCAGGGCGACTCTTCGTTGGTGGCAAAAAAACGTTTACCTCCAAGAAAATAACCCCGAGGCTCGAGAGCGTCTCAAGTGGTATGTAATGGGAGATGATGCCGGCAAAATCTGGGCACAGCATTATGATAACCAACCGCTTGATTTCGAATCACAGGTCGGATCGATGGTCTATCAACAGGCCTGCCCGCTTCTACCCGAACTCGACAGGGAACTGAAATCCCTGGAGAACGCCTACGTGATCCAGATCGGCGCGTCATCTGGACGTGAAATAGCCTGGCTCGCCGAGCGCCATCCAAAACTTAAATTCCTAGGCACAGACATTTATTCCGAGATCATCGATTTCGAGATGAACCGCTACAATATTCCAAATCTGAACTTTCTCCGATTATCAGCGGATCAAATCCCCTCGCTTGGAAAAGTAATCGATCACGAACGACTCCTCGTGATTTCATCCGGGGCGCTTGAGTATGTCCAGCCGGAGCATCTCGAGGTTTTGTTTAAAGGCTTGTCCAAATTGCCGGGAGCATCAATTCATTTGCTTGAACCCACAACAAAAACCGGAAATGATCAAACAGATTTTAAGGCATCGCCCTTCATGGGAAACTTTGCCTATGCGCACGACTACGCCTGGTATGCAAAGCAATCGGGAATGCAGATTGAGCAAGTAGAAAAAATAAGCCCCTATACCCCTCAGGAAAAATATCCAGACCTCCACATGGTCGACCATTATTTCATGCGAGCTAGCTCAACTGCCCGCGCTATCCCACCCACTGAATGACCACAGAAAAACACATCACACTCGAGAACTCCCATCTCTCAGCGGAAATTCTTCCAAGCCTGGGCGGAAAAATTTGGACTCTCCTAGACCGCAATTCCAATACACAATGGATCTGGAACAATCCTTCAATTCCTCCCGCCAAAGTCCCCGCAGGCGCCAATTACGACGACCATTGGTCCGGCGGCTGGGAGGAACTTTTTCCAAACGATGCGCCCGGCCCCTTCGATGGACGCACCCTTCCCGATCACGGCGAATGGTGGTCCCACTCCTGGACACACAAAAAACTTTCCGATGGCGCGCTGCACATGCAGCTAGAAACCCAATCCATTCGGGCAAAATGCGAAAAAACAATCCGCCTCGATCCCAACTCACCCGTTCTCTTTGTTTCCTACCGTATCGAAAACCTCGAGCCGGAAGAAATCCGGTTTCTCTTCAAACAACACCTAGCCATCGCCCTGAAACCCAAGCATGTCATAGAGCTGCCTGGCGGCACCGTTACACCTGTTGATCTCGATTTCTCAACAAGATTGACGAAACCATCTCCATTTCCATGGCCAGGAACCGACGTCGATCTTTCCCGCCCGTCTCCACCGGAGGAAGAAAAGCGGGAATTTGTTTACGTTGAAAACCTTCCCGAGTCTTGGTGCGGAGTCCGCGACGCGGAATCCGGAGCGCGACTGCGCCTGTTTTATCCAGGAGAAATTTTCCCTTACGTTTGGATTTTCATGGACCTCGGCGGCTGGCGGAAATACTACACTGCTGTTCTTGAACCCTGTACGAACATGCCTAAAGATTTAACGAAAGCTGCCGCTGCAGGCCAATGCGCCCGCCTAGGACCCGGAAAGGTCCTTGAATTCGAAGTGAGAGTGGAACTCTCATGAAAGCAATAGCCATTTTACCCGCACGCATGGGTTCGACACGATTTCCCGGAAAACCGCTCGCCCCGTTGCGTGGATGCGCACTCCTGGAACACGTGTACAGACGAAGCACCATGTGCAATAGCCTCCACGAAGTCGTCATTGCTACCTGCGACCGCGAAATCGCCGATGCGGCCGCCTCTTGGGGTGCCCGGGCAATTATGACCTCAAAAAAACACACCCGTGCGTCCGATCGGACCGCGGAGGCAGCCGGAAAGCTGTCTGCCGACGTGTTTGTCATGATTCAAGGCGATGAACCTCTCGTCCACCCCAACATGATCGAGGCTTCGCTAAAACCCATGAGAAAGGATCGCTCCATTGCATGCGTCAATCTCGCAGCGCCGATCCTATCCCAAAAAGAGCACGAAGACCCCAACACGATTAAGGTAGTAACAGATCTAGATGGCGATGCTCTCTATATGTCCCGCTCGGCAATCCCGAGTTCCCTGCACGGAAGCACAAAGAAATCAGGTCTCTGGAAACAGGTCTGCGTCATCCCCTTTAGAAAAGCAGCGCTAGTCCGCTACACAAAACTCCGCCCAACACCGCTCGAGATTTCAGAATCCATCGACATGATGCGTTTCATTGAAAATAAAATTCCGGTCCGAATGGTTCCCATCAAAGCCGCGACACAGGCCGTCGACACGCCGGCAGACCTGCGCAAGGTTGCCCGAATGCTTTCCAAGGACACTCTCTTTCGACGCTACGGAGAAAGTCGATGAAGCCGGTAATTCTCGTTTCTGCGCCCTACGCGATGCCGGTTATCGACAACTATCACGCTCAACTTGAAGCAGCAGGCTGCACCCTCAAGGTTCCGCCGGTTAAGGAACGCCTCGAAGAAATAGAACTCCTTGACCTCGTGGGAGATGTTTCCGGGATTATCTGCGGCGATGACAGGATCACCGAACGTGTTCTAGATGCGGCACCCGCTCTTAAGGTCATCTCGAAATGGGGAACAGGCATCGATTCGATCGATACGGAGGCAGCCGCTGCACGCGGCATTCAAGTCCTCAACACACCCGAAGCTTTTAGCGAATGCGTTGCAGATACAGTTCTATCCTCTATGCTGACATTTGCCCGACGTCCGGGCGAACAAACCGCGCTCATGCGCTCGGGTCGATGGGAAAAACTTCCCTGCTATACTCTCGGAGAAAAGATACTGGGGATCGTCGGTTTCGGCAGCTGCGGGCGTGCTGTCGCAAAACGCGCCCTGGGTTTCGGCATGAAGATACTCGCCAACGACATCCTAGAAATCGCCCCCCCCGAGGGCGTCAGGATGACAGACCTCAACACACTTCTCAGCGAATCCGACTTCGTCACCCTCCACACCGATCTAAATCCAACTTCCGAGCACTTAATTAATGAGACAACTCTCTCCAAGATGAAGAGCGACGCGATCCTCATCAATGCCGCTCGCGGACCTATCGTTGATGAAACCGCTCTCATCGCGGCACTGGAATCGGGTCGCCTAGGAGGCGCGGCCCTCGACGTATACGAACACGAACCCCTTTCCAATGAAAGCCCCCTTCGAAAACTCGACAACATCTTACTGGCCCCACATAATGCCAACTCGAGCCCACGCGCCCATGCTCATGTTCACAACAACACCATTTCCAATTTACTGAACGCACTTGGGCTAAAATGACGCCGAAGGCGTCGATTATAATCCGCTCGTTCAACGAAGAGAAACATCTCTCCGATCTATTCGATGCCCTGGACTCCCAAGACTTCAAGGACTTTGAAACCCTGGTCATTGATTCGGGCTCCTATGATCAAACTTGCGAAATTGCGCTCGCTCGAGCGACGCGCCTAATTCAAATTCCTCAACGCGACTTCACATTTGGACACTCTCTTAATGTCGGGATTCGAGAAGCCTGCGGAGAATTCTGCGCGATCATTTCGGCTCATGCAATTCCGAAAAATCCTAATTGGCTGTCAAAACTCCTAGAGCCGTTTCAAGATAAAAAAGTCGCGATGTCCTGCGGATCCCAAAGAGGATGCTCAACATCCAAATACGGGGAACTGCGCGACTTCGAACGCGTGTTCGGAGAAAAACGTCTCGAATTATCCTCGCCGGAGTTCTTGATCAATAACGCAAATTCCGCTATCCGAAAATCCCTCTGGGAGAAAGAACCCTTCGACGAAACCCTCCCTGGGCTCGAGGATATTGCATGGGCCCGCTCCTGGTTTAAGAGAGGGTACAAGGCCGTCTACGAACCCCAAGCAGCCGTAACCCACATTCATGAAGAATCGTGGGACCAAGTCCACCGTCGATATTACAGGGAAGGACAAGCGGCACGGTGGATCGGGGTCCGGCGCCGACGCGAACTCCTAGATTTTTCAATAGAAGAAGCGAAAGCTCTGGCAGGCGATTTCACGCATGCCGTGAAGGACGGAGTCTTACTTGATAGAACTTTCGAAATTATCCGCTTTCGCTGGAATCGTCTAACAGGCACCATCCAAGGAGTTCACGACGGCGCCTTGATGGAAAACCCGCTTACAGCAAAGCGATTTCTCTTTGATCGTGCGTATAAATCCGTCGTCATCAACGGCCCAAATGACGCTTCGCTCGAAGATCGGACTCCTCCCGATCCGACTCCCAGCGAGGTACTGGTACGCGTAGCATACGAAGGCGTATGTGCGACAGACCTTGAGATTCTAGAGGGGACGCTTGGTTATTACGCCAACGGCATGGCCCAATACCCCATTATCCCCGGTCACGAATTTTCCGGCACCGTTGCCGAAATCGGACCCCGCGTTTCCAAAATCAAAGTTGGTGATCATGTCGTCGTAGAATGCATCCAAGGCTGCGGGGAATGTGAACACTGCAAGCGAAATAACCCTATTGCCTGTGATAAGCGTCAAGAAGTCGGCGTAATCAGGCGTGATGGCGGCTACGCTGAATTCATGGTCACTCCGGAACGGTTCGTTCACGTTATTCCAAACGAGACATCTTTACAAACCGCATGCCTCACAGAACCTCTCGCCGTTGTTCTTAAAGGCCTACGCCGGATCAAGCTGGATAGCGAATCGTCCGCAGCAGTTATCGGAGCTGGCCCAATTGGACATCTCACAGCCCGCGTTCTCCGCCATAGAGGAAATACCGTTACCGTATTCGACAAAAACAAAAAGCGTCTAGAACTACTCAAATCTTCTGGCGCAAAAACAGCGCTCGAACCAACGGATCTCGATCAGTTCGATGCAATCATTGAAGCCACCGGAAATCCAGACGTGCTCGAAAGCGCACTATCCCAATCACGTCCGGGGGCGCTCCTTCTCCTTCTTGGATTCCCTTACGACCGGCGCGAATTCTCGTTTGAGTCAATCGTCGGATATGACCGCACCATCATTGGCTCGGTGGGCAGCACCGCCGAAGACTTCAAAACTGCACTGGGGCTTTTAGAAAAACTAGACCTCAAGGCATTTACAAGCCGAATCCTACCACTCTCCGAATTCCAAACAGCTTGGAAACTCGCCCGCGCCGGAGACCCGCTCAAGGTGCTTTTAAAAGTGGACCAGACCAAGACCTCAAACTAAGACTCGAGCCCGAGAAGCTTCGCAACGGATTCTCTTGTTGTTTTTTCGAAACATTGGAGCCGTACATCTTCTCCCATCCGCTCATATTGCGCACGGCGCTCCGGATCCAGCGGAGCCAATAAAGCAACCGCCTCTATGAGCTCCTCCCGACTTGACGCAACACGCCACGCGGCAGACGCCAACCCTTTTGGGATAGGATGGTCAATTTCACTCACCGTCTCTCCAAAAACAACGACAGGGATTCCCACTGCAAGCGATTCCAACAGAGAACTTGAAAACAAACTAATCAGGAGGTCCGACTCTCGTATCCGGTCGGAGAAAGGATCACCAACGATTTCAAAATTGGAAGGCCAGGTCCCGCGAAAAGAGGCACGCAAGGCTTCCGGAGTAAGTGTTGGATGGGGCTTAATGCGAAACGCCGCATCCTTAAAATGCCCTTGCGCCAACTGCGAAAGATTTTCCATCAGGAAATCACGCTTCGGCCCGGACATCGGCAACGCGACAAGAATTCGCAACTGCCCTGACGCAGCAGACACTCTATCAGGCTCCCATACGTTTGCAAACCGAAGAGCAGGACCCACAACAACATCGCACCCTGGGAAATAAGTCTTCATCGGCTCCACATGCGCGGGACCGATCACGGCAAACCGATCAGGCAAGCATTTCGCCCGATCTTCCACTTCACTTGGGGCCATATGGGCGATTTGGCGCGGAGAAATTGCATATCCGCAATAACCCACAATGGGAACATCCGGCAGCCAGGTATGAAATCCAAGACACATCCCTGCATCAGTCGCTTGATTCTCGAACCACTCCACAAGCAACGCGATTTCCGGACCCTTCTGCGAGAGACGACGCGCAAAACGAAAATTCAAATATCCCAATGTCGACTGGAGATTCCAAGCCGTATTATGAAGGTCCCGATTCACAAGTACAGAAACATCGAACTCCCTAAATCGCGCGGGACCCATTTGCCGTCCATTTAGTCGAAAGGGGGCGGCCAACGCAGCCGCATAGTCACCCAAGTTCAGATAGTCCCCCTTTAATAAAAACCATTGGGATGAAGCTCGCGCAGCCCGCAGCGTCCTAGCGAGCCTTGGTGTTTCCATGGCTTCGGACAAGACGGCTAGGCGATTTAACTCCTTGGGAGACAAAAAATCACGCAGGCCCGGAAAAAACCGATTATGATAGCCATTTTCCGTAAAATCAGTATTCTGCAAAAATCCATCGAGCAATATCGCTGGTCCCTTTGGGATGCGGCGGGATGCAGAAAATACACAAACAAGCCAATGCCGCATCATACGTATTGAAGTCTTAAAAAATCGGAAAAATGGTTTCCAGGCCCGAAAGCTTCTCTCTGCAGAAAATGATTCCGCAAAGACCTCGATAGAAAGCCCGCGCTTTTCAAAACTGCGGCGCAGCACGGAGGCAAATTTCTCATCCTCAACAAGCAAGCCTTCCTTGGGAATTTCCTTACGCTCAATCAGCAGATCGATAAATCGCAGCCGCTCGCATTCCAAATAAAAGCGCCCATGATGCGGATTGCGGGTAAAAACACTGGAGACGATCCATTCCGGCCCCAAGTCTCTACCCGCAGAAAGAGATTCCATCAGCAAATCCATATCCACCCTCGCGGTAACCACAGCTTCCGCGTAGAGGGACTCGAACTCAGAGGATAATTGATGAAGAGATTTTCGGACCATATTGCCCAAGAAGAAACTCCGGAATGAGACATATTACCGTTTTTTTCAGGATAATTTAACCTCGCGAAAATAAACCCGGACCTCTTCACAGCCCCTCTTATGCTATAATCGAATTCCCCTTAAATTTATGGCTTTCAAAATTTTTCTAGTTTACC
>JBFIEP010000106.1:0-7219 GCA_041603335.1 Elusimicrobiota bacterium
GCGTTGTCTATGAATATTTGGGGATTTATTTTTCTAACCGTCGTGGGCGGTTACGTCGGCATGTATTTACCCGAATGGATTCTTGAGTTCGTGCGGCATCGCCGCGGCAAGCAGGTGGAAGCCCAGTTGATGGACGCGATGATCTTATTGTCCAACGCGCTTAAGTCGGGTCTCGATATCGTCCAAGGGTTTGAGATGGTCCAGCGCGACCTCGTTCCCCCGATTTCAGAAGAATTCGGACTGGTCATTAAGAACTACCAGCTTGGAACGTCATTTGAGAAATCGCTTGAAGGAATGGAAGATCGTGTCGAGTCGCGTCTCCTGTCCTATATGATCAAGGCGGTTATCATTCAGCGTTCTGTCGGTGGTAATCTAACGAAAATTTTCGATCGCATCGTCGAGAATATCCGGGACGAGGGAAAACTTGAAGAAAAGGCCTCATCGCTAACGGCGCAGCAGCGGATTCAGGCGATTGTTGTTGGATTTATGCCTTGGGTGATGCTGTGTTTGATGTGGATGTTTGAACCGAAGGTCATGAATGAATACTACTTTTCGCCGCTCGGAATCCTGACGTTTATGTTCTGCGTTATCTGGATGACGATCGGTATGGGGATCGTGAGAAAACTCGCGGATATTCAGGTATGAGCTCCCCGATTTTTCTCTATATCATCGGCATGCTCGGGTCGATGGCTATTTTTACCTTTGTTCTGCGTCTCATTTCACCGCCCGAAGAGGATTCCAGTTCGCTTACGCGCATTGCCCCGAGGGGCGTCGGGGATATCTCGCCCTGGGAAAGTCTTAATCCAAAGGGGAGCCTCATCGAGCGTCTCGATATCTTTCTCGTTGAAACGCTGCATTTCGGTCCGAAAATCGAGACGACGCATATGCTCCTTGGGAAACCGGAAAAACCGACTCCGATCAATATTCTCCATATTAAGGAGATCGCGGCGGCGATGTTGTTCGGGTTTTTATATGCCATGACCGAGGATTGGAAATTTGCCGCTCTCGTGGCGCCGGTCGGTTTCTTTTTGCCGGACATGATGTATAAGGGCAAGATTCAGGATCGGCAGCGCGCCATTATCCGCAACTTCCCCTCCCTGGTCGATCTGGCTGCGCTGTCCATTGAATCAGGACTTGATTACATGGCCGCATTTGAGCGCATTATCGAAGCGGCGAGAAAGAAAACGGAACTCGAAGAAGAATTTTCGCGAACGATCCAGGAAATTTCACTCGGGTATTCCCGCCGGGACGCACTTCGGCGTCTTGCGATGAGAACGGGTCTGCAGGATGTTCGCTCTTTTGTCGGTCTTATCGTTCAGTCAGACGAGCTCGGAACAAGCCTCGTCGATCTGCTGCGGAACTTCGCCGCGGATATGCGTTTCCGTCGTATGAACGCGGCCGAAAAGGCGGCCGCTCAGGCGGCGACTAAGATGTTGATTCCGATCTTCTTCTTTATTTTCCCGACGGTCTTTATTCTGATGTTGTCTCCGATGATTAAAAATATTTTCCAGTCCGGCGGGATGGGGTTCTGATGATCCGTACCGCATTGATCCTGGCGGCCTTTTTGCCTTCAAGCGTGCTTGCCGCTGACGCGCGTCGTCCTTCGATGGAAAGTCTTTTCCTTGATTACTCAAAGACGCAGTTGGGACCGTTGAAGGATAAGGATTCCAAAACGAAGTATCTCTACACGATTCAGTTGGAGAAGTCGCGGCTCACGCATAAGCTTTTGCGGACGGTTTATGAGAACGCCTACGATCTTTATCGCGACGGTGATTTTGACGGTTCCCGGGATCTGACGGGAAAAATCTTAAGCATGGATCCCAGTTTCCAGGACGCAGCGATATTGCACCGCGCTTCAATCGAGTTGAACGGAACGTCTAAGCCGATGGTTTCCAGCCGACGGCTTGTTGAAGATCGATTCGAGGAGGGGCTCAGTCTCTATCGGCAGGGCCGGCTTGTGGAAGCGTCGCAGCGCTGGGAGGAATCATCAAAACTTGCTCCCGGAAATCTCAAGGCGCGTTATTGGCTGAAGAAGGTCCGCGGAGAGCTTGCCGATGAGCATTATCGCCGCGGACAGAAGGCGTACCGTCAGCATCGCTTGCGTGATTCCTTGGACCAGTGGTATGCGGCACTCGTTTTAAATCCCAAGTACCCGCGCCTGATGGGCGTCATTTCCAAGGCGGAGTCTGAACTTCGCCGACAAGAAGCGAATTCCAAGCTGCAGCAAGCGCTGAATTTCTACGGGCAAGGGAAGACCGAGGATTCCCTTAAACTTCTCGACGAGGTTCTTCGTATAGAGCCGGGTGAGGAAAAAGCACAGAAGTTAATTGCGGAGATCCGTTTGGAAATCGCTAAGCAGCACGTCGCCGAAGGGCGAAAGCTCTATCGGGGCCGGAAGTATACCAAGGCGATTAAGCAGTGGGGTACGGCAGTTGAATTCGGGTATGATCCCCGCCGCGCCAATGTCCTGATCGCACGTGCTCGAAACCAAATGCGTAAAGAGGCCGAGGCGAAGCGTCAGGCGGAAATCGCGCGCCAGCAGGAAGAGGAACGTAAGGCGCGTGAAGCTGCCGAAGCGGAAGCGCAGCGTCTCCGTGATGAAGAGGAAGCGCGGCGTCGCGCGGAGGAGGCTGAGCGGACGCTTGATGCCGAGCCGCCGGAAGCCCCGCCCGACCCCGAACCCTCCAACGAAGAAAACAAGCGTCGCGGGATTAAGCATTGGAACGCGGGCATCATTTACTTCCAGAAGGGTGATTACGCCAAGTCGCGGGACGAATGGCTGCTGTGCAAGCAGTTTGATCCGGGCAACGTAGACTGCCAAACCGGCCTCCAGCGTCTCGACTCCACCTATGGCGGAGGGCTATAAGGTGCGATTATCGGCGGCCAAACGCGGACAATTAATTTTGTTGATTGTTGCGGGGGCAACGGGTGCCGCCGGGTACTGCGTCGGCCGCTTTCAGTCTGTTTCGTCTGTTAAGGCCGCGTATGGAACCGGAGACGGGTTTCGAGCTCCCGTCCAGGAAAATTCGATGAGCTCTTCCCGTGCTCGCGAGTTGTATGGGAAGGGCCTTTATGCGGCGGCCTACGAGGAGGCGAAAAGGGTTTTACATGAAAATCCATCGGACGCTGGAGCATTTTCCGTTGCTAAACTGGCCAAGGCGAGGCTTGGGTTGAAGCCCGTTTCGAGTAAGAAGAGTGAGGATAATCGGCGACGTGCCCAGAAGCATTGGAATGCAGGGATTATTTATTTTCAAGCAGGGGATTACGCAAAGTCCCGCGATGAGTGGCTTTTATGCAGGCAATTTGACCCCGGCAACTCAGATTGTCAGACGGGCCTCCAACGACTTGATAATACGTACGGGAGCGGTTCATGAAATTTGTTTTCGCCAGCTTGATCCTTTTAGCGACGGGGGTGTCGGCCGAATCCGGTCGCACCGAACGCCGCGCCGCGTATAAGCAATGGGATGCCGGAGTGGCCCTCGTGCTTGCGGGTGAAGAGGACAAGGCCAAGGAAGCTTGGAATTCTTGTCTTAAGCTTGATCCGCAGAATGCGGATTGCCGCGCGGGGCTTAAGTTGCTGAGAACCAAGCCGGATACGACGGCGAAGGCCCCGCCTCCGCCGAAGCCTTCTGAGATTAAGATTGCTGAGAAAGAAGCCGCGGAAATTGCCGTTGAACCCAAACGGCAAGCCGTAAAGCATTGGAACGCCGGAATTATCTATTTTCAGCAGGGTAATTACCCGCAGGCCCTTGCCGAGTGGCGGCTTTGCAAGGCAAACGATAAGATGAACCAGGATTGTCTGACGGGGATTGATCGTGTCGAAGGGCGGCTGGCATTGCCCAAGCAGCCGAAACCCGCGTCCCAAGCGGTTCCCAAGGGTCCAAAAGGAGTCCGCACGCAGAAAGCGTTCCGTCATTGGAACGCGGGAATACGGCATTACCAGAAAGGGGATCTAGAGAAAGCACGGAAGGAGTGGACTTTGTGTCGGAAGAACGATCCCACGAATATGGATTGCCACACGGGGCTGCTGCGCATCGCGCGGCAGTTTGGGGAGAAGTGACCCGGTGAAGCTCGCGACCAAGTGGCTGATGTGGTACCTCTGTATCGGTATCTATGTCATGTTCCTTGGCGGCATTTTCTACTACAACCTTTTTAAGTGGACCTTCGACGAGAAGCTCAAGCAGCAGTCGATCGATCCTGTAAAGGTGCACGCCTTTCAGCTTATTAAGGGATTGTCCGCCCGTCAGTCCTCGATTACGATGGACGAGTACGACATCATCTCAACCGCGCTCTCTAAGGATCAGAGGGTTGCCGCTTTAATTTATCTTAATCGTTACGGTGAGGTTCGTTGGTACAAAGACCCCGGAATGATCGGTAAGGTTTTTGATGAATTCCAGAAACACGTCGATATCCCGACCAATGCAATCGAGCAAGCGTATATGTCGAAGACGCCCAAGGTTCGGGCGGTTCCTGATCAGCCGTTCTACGAGATCGCGATTCCTTTAGCGGTGCGGGGGGAGGTTGTCGGCATTGTCGATATGATGATCTCGCGTAAAGGTGTTAATGAGATTATCGCCCAGGCAATGAATAAGTATGTTCTTGGTGCGGCGGGTGTTCTTTTCTTGTTGGGGATACCGCTCTATTTCTTCCTCCATCATTTTGTCATTAGTCCGCTTCAGACGCTGCGGGACGCGGTCGAGGCGATCTCGTTTAAAAACCTCGATTTAAAATTCGCGGCGCGTAAGGATGAAATCGGTGAGCTTGCGAATGTGTTTAGTGTGTTTGTTCAGAAAATTAAAGCCGAGCGGGCGAATGTGCTCGTGAAAGAAAAACAGCGCGGTGTCGCCGAACAGCGATGGTGGCAGTCTATTCTGATGACGATTGTCTCGAAGAATCATAAAGCGATCGTTGTCGACGAGGACAACACCGTCCTGTACACGAATTTCCCGCTTCAGAATCAGCCGACCGATCCCAACCAAAGACTCCATCTTTTGGATGTCATCGATTCCCAGCAGCAGGATGTGCTTCGTCTCGTTGGAGTGGCGCTCGATCGCCCGAACCAGGTTGTTGAAACGGACACGCTTTTCCGCCAAGAACAATGCCATGTCAGGGCCGTGCATCTAGAGGAAGAAGGCGAACTACGTCGGACCTTGATTCTTTTCGAACCCAAGAAAAGTGCCACGGGACCGATGGTTTGAGGCGCGGCTAAGAGTCGCCCTTGCTAAAAATCATTATTCTTGCTACATAATGAGTACTTATTGAGGAAATAGCCGTACCTGGGAGAGCCTTCATGAGCTATCGAATTCGTCGCATTGACCCCTTTTGGATTGCCCACCCTGTCGTTATTGCGGCGGCGGTTATCGGCATGTTGTTAGCGTTGGCCGGATATGCAAAAAACAACGTAGCGCTTTCTATTATTGGAGGCGTCGCGATGTCGGGCGGAGTTCTTGCCGCTACGCGGCCGGCTGTCTCCGGTGTGCTGGGCACCCTGGGATTTTTCGGGGGTTTGGTGACCTTCGTCATTCTGCCCAATCCGCAGCTTGCGGATTCACCGCTGTTTTGGAAACTCGTATCGACTCTCTTTTTCGCACTACTCTATATGGTTCTCATGGACGCGCTTGTCCTGCTTGTTTCCGCTCTCTATAACTTCTTCGGGAATTCGGTGAAGTTGGGCGGTATTCATCTTGAGTTCGAAGAAGTCGAGGATTCCGGGGAGGAGCAGTCCGCTTGAGAATTAACGTTATTTGTGCGATGCGGGATCCTAATCGTGCTGGGGTCTTGCTGGAATCCCTTTCCCGAAATGGAATCACGACGACGGTGGTCCAGCGCTCGAAAGAGCTTCAGGGGCTTATCGGCCAACGCGGTTGCGATCTCCTAATCGTTGGTCAAAACCTCGTCGATGCCGAGGGCACGCAGGTCGTAAAAAATTTGCGTTCACGCGGGCCGACACGCCAATTGGCGATCGCCGCCCTGCTGGATCATCAGCCGCCTCCGCCTTCTATGGGTGCCGAGATCGGCGGTGTGAAGCGTCTGCCTGCCGGTTGGGGAACGACAAGCGCCTCGAGAGTCAAGGCTAAGCCGTCCGCTTCGCCCCGCATGAGTCTCCGCCTGCAGTTTTTCCAGGCAGGGGCCGATGAGTGCCTGACGCTGGATCAGGACGCGGCGGAATGTCTTGCCCGCATTCGTGCGGTGCTTCATCGGACGATGGCCCAGCCTCAGGAAGAGGTCCTTAAGATGGGGCCGATTGAACTTAATCTTACGAGCTATACCCTTAAGGTTGTCGGCAAGAATGTGCCGTTGACTTCCAAGGAGCTCGACTTACTGTATGTATTTCTCAGCTCGCCAAACCGGGTGCTCAGCCGGCCGTACCTGATTGAGCGTGTTTGGGGATACAATTATTTCGGCTCACCGCGCACCGTGGATGTCCATGTCCGCCGATTGCGCGAGAAGCTCGGCAAGGCCGCGAAATTCATCACGACCGTGCCGTGTGTGGGCTATAAGCTTATTCCGCCGGGATCGGCGGGGGGTTAGGAGAGTCCATGGCTGACGAAGAGACCAAACTTCTCATTATCGACGATGACGCTCATTTGAGCGAGAGTCTCGCCGAGGTGCTCGAACTCGAAGGATTTAACTGTCTTCAGGCGGGAAACGCTAAAGACGGCATCGATTCTGCGATTAAAAACGAGCCTCAAGTCGTTATTATGGATATTCAGCTGCCTGACTCAAGCGGCTTTCAGATCTGCCAGGAACTGCGCAAGCGGTTTAAGGACGCGATCCTGATTATGATGACGGGACGTTTCCTGTCGGCTGAGGAAAAGACCCAAGGGTTTCAGCTCGGTGCCGACGAGTATTTAACCAAGCCGTTCGACCTCCAGGAGTTGTCGGTCCGCATCCGTCAGCTTTTGATGCGAGGACGCGGCTAGGGGATGGCCGAGGTCTCAGTTAATGCCGTATTCCGAACCGAGACGCGGAAAACTCGCCTATAAGTTTCTTTTCTGGTTCCTGCTCATTTCCTTGGCGCCTATGGGCGTCGTGGGCTGGCACCTCGTTAATATTTCCCAAAATGTTCTGAAGGAAGAGTCCCTGCGCAATCAGGAATCTCTTGCGACCGGTTTCGCCGAGACGACGCATAACTTCATCACTACGTTTAAGACAGTTCTGCATGTCGCGTCCCGACTGGAAGGCTTTGCCTCCATGGATCCTGTCCGTCAGAATCAGC
>JBFIEP010000107.1:0-7199 GCA_041603335.1 Elusimicrobiota bacterium
CCGCCCTCGGCTGCCCGGATCTTAAGATCAAGTTCCCCGGCCGTTTTTGACTTAAGGGGTACGGTCCCTTTATGGGCTTTGTCGAGATTTTTGAGATGCTTCGTGAAGTTGGCAAAGGCCTTCTTGGCAACCCAGCTTTGGGTTTCCCCTTTGAAGCGATTGGAGACGACCTTGAGCGTCACGAAGGAATCTCCGGTATGGAGAAAGTTTGGATCGTCCTCTATGATGGAGGCCATCTCGAACGTGTTTTTTCCGTTTTTAAAGCTTAGTTTCATTGCGTGTTCGTTTCTACAATCAGAAGTATCGTGCCGGCATTTTCCCTGAATATCGGCCACTCGATCTCTTCCTGGAGAACGGCAAAAATCGCTTTGAAAGAATTCGTGTACGAAAGGTGCCATCGGATTCCATTGCGCAAGGCGCGACGGTCCCTCCATATTTTCCAGCGAGAGGCGCCGGATTCAAGATGGGTGGTCAATTTTGCTTCGTACGCGTCAACGTGCCGGTCGACCCGTATGTTGTCATCCGCGACATTAACGGTTCCGGCGAAGGGATCGTTTTGGGAAAGGAGGTTAATCCACCGACCGACGCCTTTGGGGCGTTTCACTCTCGCTTGAAGAACTTCCTCAATCTGATTTATTTGCCCGAATATTCTACGCATGAGGTTGACCGGGACCAGTGGAGATCCCATCGTGACGAAGCTTTCCACCTGAATTGGGTGTCCTTCATGGGCGATTCTTGCAAGAGCCGAGTGTGCGATGACCGTTCCCCAGCTATGACAGATGATATGGATCGGCCGTCCTTGAGCACGGGACTCCAGTTCTTTTAACCGTTTCACCAGGCGAGGGATGGCGGTGAACGTATCTCCCATATCCCGGGACCAGTCGAAGCCCTCTACGTCTATATTGAGCTTTCTTTCCTCGACAACCTTTCGCATTTCATTTTCGATGGTATTTTCGTGCTCTTGGGTTGATGCCGATTCGCGCTCGATCTCATTAAGTTCGAGGTGCATTTGTTCCAATTCGGCCCGTATCTTTTTTTCATCGGCAATCTTTCCGGGAAACACCCACTTCCAGAGTTCAAGGATATGGCGGAACTCGAGGCCAATCCCTATCTCTTCGGGATGCAGACCGCTGATCGCTAATATGATGGGCTTAAGAACTTTGTTTGCGGGAGCCGACGGGGGCGTCGGCATTTGGTTGGCCTGTATGTGGATGGTCTCCAGGACCCGGCCGATCCCTTGGCTGGGCGTATCGAACGTCGCCGTTGCAGCCAAGGCACGTGTTCCAAATGACGACAACAAAACGGATAAAGACAGAGATACAATCCGCATCATTACCACCTCCGGGGCCGGGATGCAGAAATCTAGCATGATTCGAAGAGGGTATGGACGTAATTTGACGTCAAAAGAGGCGGAATTCTTCGGGGGTCTTTTGGCCCATCTAAATTCTTGATAAAATACGTTAATGGATTATGAACAGAAAGCCCAGCACGCCGTCGATCTCCTCGGGGAGAAGGTACTTGTCGTCTTAGCGAAAGAACTTGATCCGGAGTCGAAGGTGATTGAATTACAGGATTATATTCGTGAGGAAACAAGTTTCATTCCCTTCTTCTCTTCCAAGGAATCCTTTGATCAATCAACAAATGGGAAGGGGCTTGGAAAGCCATTGCTCTCGATTGACCGGCGGATGTTTATCCAGATCGTCAATCCGGAACATGTGTTTGTTTTAGACGCCAAGTGCGAGACCGAGATGTCCTATACCGGAGAAGAGCTGCAGGAAATCTTCCCGGAGGCGTTGGAAGACTAGTAGGTCGTCCAGACGTTCCCCTTCCTATCTTTGTGCGTGCAGTTAACCCATAGGGTTCCGAAGTTCGGGTCTCTCGGATCATTGTTGTACAACCAACCGCCGGCATCATCGGATTCTTTCCCATAGGTGATTTTCGCCGAATCGCGATGGCTGTCCGAGAGGGCCTTCGCTTTTGGAATATCGGACAGGTATTTCCCGCGTTCTGTTAGCGCCTTGAGATCATCCGGATAAACACCTTCATGATCCCCGTAATAGATCGATAGTGAGGAACGGATCATTCCGATGTTTCTGACGGTATCTTGCTGGGCGTGATAGTGGAACATCGGTGCGAGCATTCGATAGGCAAGAAAAATGAATCCTCCAACGACTATCACGATAGCGAGAAGAACCTTTGTCACCGTATCTTGTGTGGGAGCCTCAACCTCTATCTCCGCTTTAAGCGTTTTTTCGGAAGGACGTCCCCGTCCCCTTAGGTATAGGCGCATTCGGCTTGTTGTGGAGAAGAACCAGAATAGATAGGCGACGCCTGCGAATACCGAGACGATGGCGGCTTCGGGGCCCATCGCCAGACACGCGAAAATAACGACGAAGGCCAGGACAAAATTCGCGACGATTCTAAGGGCTTGGATGAACGCCCATTTGCGTCGGATTTTCATGGAGGCGGAGGCTTCGCGTCTCATATATAAGGGGGATCAATATTTATGCCAGGAAGGGGAATGCCTTGGGTTTGCTAGAATCTTTTTATTGGCCCTATAGCTCAACGGATAGAGCGCGCGCCTTCTAAGCGTGACATCCAGGTTCGATTCCTGGTGGGGCCACCAAATTTTATAGGAAGCTCCAGCGTGCCGGTCCTCACATTACAGAGGAGGTGCTGGTGGGGCCACCCTTTTCATGGACAACCTGGAGTCGCTCCTTCATAAGGCATCCCGCCCCCTCTTCTTCACGGGGGCGGGGTTGTCCACCGGGTCGGGCATCCCCGACTTCCGCGGCCCCCAAGGCGTTTGGAAGCGCCGTCAGCCGGTCTACTTTCAAGACTTCCTAGCCTCGGAAGAAGCCCGGGTGGAGCATTGGGATTTTAAGCTTGAAGGCTTTCAGGAGTTTCGAAATGCCAAGCCTAACGAGGCGCATAAGGCCTTGGCCGAGTTGGAGCGCCTGGGAAAGGTTTTTGCGTTGGTGACCCAGAATATCGACGGGCTTCACCAGGATGCGGGCAATGCTTCCGTCATTGAATTGCACGGCACCAACCGTGAGATCGAGTGCGTCCAATGCGGAAAACGAACGCCTCCTGCGCCGGCTTTCGAGGAATTTGAGCGGACGCGTAAATGTCCTGTCTGTGCGTGCGGCGGATTTCTTAAAACGGCGACGGTTTCTTTCGGGCAAGCGATGCCGGAAGTACTTCTTGAAAATGCCTTTGCTGCCGCTTCCGAGGCGGACCTTGTGGTGTCTATCGGTTCGACGCTTGAGGTTCAGCCGGCCTCCTTGGTGCCGTTAACGGCCGTGAAGAACGGGGCGCCGTATGTCGTGATCAACCAGGGGGCGACGGCCCATGATGAGATTGCGACGCTGCGCCTAGAGGGTGATGTAAACGAGATCCTTCCCGGTGTTGTAGAGCGGTTTAAAACCCTTTCCCCTTGAAATAACCGGCAACCCCGCTATCCTCAGAAGGTGGACCCCCTCCTTTTAGCAGCGATGCTCCTGGGCCTCACAAGCTTCAAAACCCACGAAGCAGGCCAACCCTACGCCGACTCCATCGAACTTCCCGACCAAAACCAAGTCGAAGGCGTCCAACAGCTAAGAGGCGTCCTGATCGCCACGCACGAAATCCAAGAGGGCTGTCCCCATCCCTGTGAGAACGACGTCGATAAAAAGGTCTACAGGAAAAAAATAGAACTCGTCGCGGATCTCTGGGGCGAACTCCTCCCCCCCGAGAAGCAATTAAAGAACGAGGAGCGGGAACAGGTCATCGAGCACTACCTGCCGAGAAGGCACAACGGTTCGGCGCCGCCCAATAGCCCCCTGGAGGCCGCTGCCGTAGAGTCTCTATCGGGGGAAGGACTCATCACCCGGGAGCAAGCGACCCACGTCCTCGCCCGTACGCAGCAAATCGCCGACCAACTCGGCCAAGGAAGACGGGACGCCAACATTACACCGGTTACCGACAGCGGAGCCCGCCTGACTCCCCGGCAGCTGTTGGAAGGATTGGAAAACTACGCGAATACTCCCGGCGGCGATTCACGGCATAATCGTTCGATCGCTTCCGGGACGCCGCCGGGGGCGACGGTTTTAGGCGAGGCGGAGAAACCCGGTTTATTGCGGCGTATCGGGGATATGTTTACGACCAGCCCGCTTGCCGACGCTTACGGAGTGACCGTCCGGGTGGGTGAGGATTCTTTTTCCTTTCGTGATCCCGCAGACGCAGTTCGTTATATCCGGAGTGTTGAGGGGCCTTCCATTAACGAGGTAACGTTATACGGTCACGGTGCCCCCGGACTTATCATCGTCGGGGATGAATATTTAGGGCCCGGCGCCACGGTCAGCATGTTGGAAGGCCGATTGGCTCCCGGTGCGCGGGTTCGCTTGGTCGGCTGCAACACCGCCTCGGTGGGGCGTTCCGGCGTGAACCCATTGGCCGGTTTGTCGATGTTGGTGCGGCGCGCCGGGTATTATACCTGGCCGTTGATCCGGGATGTTTTGATCGACGGCAAAGACCCGGAGGAAAGCCGCCGGGAGAACGGGGATTATTGGGACCAGGATCTCGCCATGGAAGTGAGTGAAGGACTTCCCGGAGCGACCGTCTGCGGCTATCGGACCTTCGGTTTGGTTCCCGCCCGCATTCCCTTCTTGAGTTCACTCATGGGCACGCGTGAGGCGGCGACGCCCGGAGCGGTGGCCGGATCGCAGGCCTGTTATACGGATGGGGTCTTATGACGTCGATCCTTCCCGAAATTTTCGAACTGCTTCTCTTCCTTGGAAGCCCGTTTGTGCTGATGGGCGGCGGCGTATTGCTGGGGCGGAGAGTCCGTTATTTCGGGACCGGACTGATTGTTTTAGGAAGCCTGCTGCTCGCGGCGATGGCCGCGATTTACTTTATGATGCTGTTTTGGTGAACGACCATTTCGTAGCCTTCGGGACCGACGGCCGGGGTCGCTTTTTCGTCAATTTGGAAGTGGTGGGCGGTAAGCAGGTCAGGGCCGACCGGGATTCCCTCGGCGTAGTGTTCCCCGCCTAAAAGCTGATAGCCCGTTTCCCCCGATTCGTTATCGAGGCGCTGCATGACGCGGTCATAGTACGCGCCCTCACGCTTCATGCCCATGAAGAACCAGCCCTGCCGTTTCCCTTCAGCGCCTTCTTCAAATTTCGAGGTACTGAGGACTTTCAGGATTTCAAAGGGTTCCTGCGGGTGCGGCTCCATACGTACGCCGATCTTGTAGCCGGCCAAGCCGATGGTGCGGTCGTAGCCGTAGAAATTGGTGTCTGCCCCATAGGAGAGAACGCGATAGCCCGCCTCTTGGGCGTACTTCATCGTCTCCATGAAAATGCGGATGGAAGCGCCCTTGTTCTTGGCGTCCTGGGTATACGCCGCGTATCCGATGACAAATACCGAACTCATATCAGCCTTTGGGGCGGTGAGCGCACCGCCGATCATTTTGCCGTCCGCGTCCCGGACGAATACGCCGCGCCAATCCTTAAGGGTTCCGTTTGCAGCGAGTTTATCCGCGAAATCGATTTTGATGAATTCCTTACCGCCTTCACGGTTTACGACTTCATCGAGGTAGAGCTGGTGCCATTCCTTGTAGGTGTCGACGGTGAGTTCTTCGACTGCCGTGGCGTTTACTTCCGAGTCGCGCAGGCTGCGGCGCATTTTTCCGCGCTTCTTTCCGGAAAATTGGGAGAGGTAGTCGTCTTCGGACTGCGTTTTCATCGTCCAGCGGAGCTTCTTTGGTTTAAAGAAATAGCCGTCTTCCTCGGTGTACTGCTTCACCTCAGCGGAGGACGGGTCCTCAATGGAGATGACGTCAGCGCCCAGAGCCTTGAGCCGGTCTGCGTATTCTTCTTTGAATTCCCCTTTTTTAAAGGAGACGATGCTCATGCCGCGCTGCGTGCGGCCGGCCTCGATTTTTTCTAAAAGCTGATCGTCGGAAAGACCGCCGCCGTTGGCTTCTGTTGCGGCGCGTTCAAACATCGTCGCGACCCATGCCCGTGAGTGAATCCCTTTATCTTCAGGGGCGAAGTGGTCTATTTGGAATTGGCCGCCGAGGTCATGGCTCGCCATCTCGATGATCTTCGGGACGAGTTGGCCGTTTTCAATATTGGTAATAGTGTCGACGGCCGTCATGTCCGAGCGGCCCTTATACGAGTCCCCTTCCTGACGTTCGAGCGTTTGCTCGTAGTCGCGGAGGGATTTCAGGGCTGTTTTACCGGCGCTTTGCAGTCGGGCTTCGTACGCCTCGACTTCTCCCTCGCCTTTGAGCATTCCGTGCTGGGTTTGCAGCGACCACGCGATATCATCGAAAGAAAGGATGACGGCGGCCTTTGAGATATCGGAAGGCTCGGCGACCGTCGGTGTGTCCCAGGCTCCCGAGCGATTCATGTAGCCGCCGAATTCCAAGGAGTCCTTGGGTCCCCGTGCGGAATAGACGCGGATATTCGTGTCCCGCTTATACGGCAGGAGTTCTTCTTCCGACATGGAGGAAATTTCTTCGGGTGTGAGCCATTCAACATTAACCCACTTGCCGGCCCGGTGGCCTTCGCTGATGCGGCGGCCTGCGGCTTCGGGGAGAGCGGGTTTGTCGGTTTTAAGAGAGACGGCGTAGTAAAGAGGCGGCGGGGTTAGGCGTTCGTCTATGAGAACGGAATCTTCGGAGGTAAGTTTCGGGTTGTCCGCGAGTTCCAGGATGTGGGCGACGATTCCATCGACGTCGGTTTTGGAATGGAATTGTACGCCTTGGCTGGAATGCCACTGGCGGCCCGAGGGTTTGACGACGATTTCATCGGAAAGGGTTTCGGCGTGGCGTTTGAGAAAGGCGGTGACTTCTTTTCGGATCGACTCTTCCCGTTTGGGACCGCGCGGGAATTGCCGCAAGGCTACCTGATCGTTTTCCAGTTCGGAAAGTTTCCCTTCTTTACGGAGCGGGTTATCGGGCTGAAGAAGCGCTAGAGACTTAGGAACCGGGGCGCCTGCGGCGGCCTGGAGCATGCGTGTCTTAAGCTTATCCCCGGTAACCGACCATAAGGCCAGGGAGCTCGATTGCGGAACATTGAGATTTTTTTCCGACGCTTCCCCATCGGGGCGTCCATAGGCGCCCTCGGTCAGGAAGTTCGCGAAATAAAGCGCGGGGCGAGGCGTTTCATAGGTGAGGACAACGGCCTGGCCGTTTTCATCGAACGTAATCC
>JBFIEP010000108.1:0-7176 GCA_041603335.1 Elusimicrobiota bacterium
AAGACCAAGCTAATGAAAGCCGTTCACGGCGACAGTTCGGGCGTTCGCGGCGCGGCCTGGCTCTAATTTTCCGTAACATTCTGGGACTGGACCTCCTTGTGCGATCTCTCTACCCTTTCGTTATGAGGAAACGGGGAGGCCGCCTGGCAATCCTGACGTTCGCTTGCGCACTCGCACTGCCGGCGAACGCCGCAGATGTAATGTCTCTTCCCGGACTACAGGTTCCTCCGAAAATTGAACCGAGAGCAAAAAAGAAACCGAAAATCCGAAAAAAGCGTCCGAAACGCCGAAAAAAAGAAATCGCGCCTACGCCTCTACTCAAACCCCGCACAGAAACCCCCACTTTAAATACGGAACCAGGACACTACGCCGGACGTTACTTCGTTTTTGACACACTCCCGGATTGGAAAGGCCCCCTCGCTATCGAATCAGGCGTCAAATATTTTCCACCGGAAGGCGAAGCCTCACTCTCCATCCGATTCATTCCCAAAAACCATCGCCTCCACCGGAAACCGGGGGAATATCGAAGGTGGCTGCGTGAAAGGGGAGAGATCGACAATGCAGGGGTGCTCGACACCATTAAAATCGGAAAGCGCTTCGGAAGCCGCTCCCGGTTTACGACGCATGTATACGGCGGAGAATTCCTTTTCGGCAAACGGC
This sequence comes from Elusimicrobiota bacterium, assembly GCA_041603335.1. Lineage (GTDB taxonomy): Bacteria > Elusimicrobiota > Elusimicrobia > UBA1565 > UBA1565 > UBA1565. The sequence continues at coordinate 661 of JBFIEP010000108.1, forward strand.
GCAGCAAACGCTACAACGAAATAATCATAGTCCCCGTCGCGGGAGGGACGTTCCTAATTCACTATGATGCGCGCTACGATGAATTCGATAAATTTCTTCCCGGATACCTTGTCTTTCTAAAATCACTAACCCTCCCCCCTGCACCGCGCTACGAAGCTGAAAAGTATTATTTAAAACGCCAGCACATGGTACGTCCTCTTATTGAAGACCGGATCTCGAAAGACGCAAGCCGTCATCGGAACCTCAACAGGTGGTATGGAAACCCCTATCAATTCGTTTCGCAACTGGGACTCGCATTCGGCGCCAAGGTCAGCGGAAACTCGCTCGGGAGCGGGAGAGTTATAATCCTCGGCGGACTTGCCGTCATAAATGAAATTTTGTCCTTAGGTGGAACTCTTGTAAATACGAGCTACTCCGAAGCCTCGGCGACCGGACTGGATCTTGTTGTACGCACAAACTTAATGAAGCAAAAGCCTATCACCCCTTACCTCTTATTTACTGGAGGTGTAGAACAATTCAAATTAAACGGGAAGTCTTCGACCGGAACCGTTGCTTCGATCGGAGCAGGCGCTGCACTCAGATGGCGTCCGGCTCTCGATGCCACAGCAGAATTACGCTTCAGAAATAGCGCCCGCGACGGCTCAGGGACCGTCAACTCGCCGCAATTCCTTCTCGGAATCAACCTACACTTCGGAAAATAAGGAGTTATTCCACAACAACACCGCGCCAAAATGCGACACGGTTCTTGATATTTTCAGATTCCGGCTTCGGCTCGGGATAGTACCAGGCAGCATCCTCGTTACGCTCCCCATTAACTTCAAGGGTATAGTAACTGGCCTTTCCTTTCCAAGGACAGACAGAAGTCTGGTCGGACGGCTTATAGTACTCGCGCTTGATTGAGTCATGGGGAAAGTAATGATTTCCTTCGACGACAACCGTATCGTCGCTTTCAGCGATTACGACTCCATTCCAAGTAGCTTTAGGCATGCTTTATTCTAGCGAATCGCCGCCGAGTTCCGTCGCTATTTTTTGGAGGGATTTCAAATCCGCCTTACCGGTTCCAAGAATCGGAAACTCGTCTACTTCAAAAAACATTTTCGCCCGAGGAGTCCACAGACGCGGAAGTCCTTCTACCTTAGCGAGAAGATCTTCGGGAGAACCCTCAAAACCCGTGTGAAGAACGACAAGTCGTTCACCCATCTTCTTATCGGGAACCGCAAAGACGCTAAAACTCCAACCCTCGACACCGAGCGCCTTATGGAGCTTTTCCTCAACAGCACCCAGCGGAACCATTTCCCCTGCGATCTTGGCGAAGCGCGAAGCCCTTCCAACAATATAGAGGAAGCCATCGCGGTCCCGATATCCAATATCGCCCGTGTGGTACCACCCATTTTTAAGAACTTCGGCGGTTTTTTCGGGATCGTTGAGATATCCCTCCATTACGTTCGGTCCCCTTACAAGAATCATGCCATGCCTGTCAGCCGGGAGGAACTCCCCCGTCTCTGGATCCACGATGCGCACAGAGATCCCGGGCAGCGGAACACCGACGGAATTTTCTCGATAGCCGTAGCCCTGGTGTTTTTGACGCGCCCCTTTAGCCATGGTCCAATCCGGGATACTGACTGAAACTACCGGAGCGGTTTCAGTTGCTCCGTAACCCTCCATCGGACGGGTCCCGTATTCATTTTCAAACGATTCGATATCCCGTGCCCAGAGTTTTTCCGCCCCCGCGATGACCAACTTCATTTTGTCGAAAAATTCTGCCGGGATTCTTTCTCGATAACGCCGCAGGAAGGTAGGAGTTCCTAGAATCGTCGTCGCGTTATGCTCCTGGGCCAATTTTCCGATCGTATCCGCGTCAAAGGGATCGGGATGATAGACGGTCTTGACCCCCATCATCACAGACATCCACAACGTGACGGTATACCCGAAGGAATGGAAAAACGGCAGTACGCCCATAACGACATCACCTTTCCCGAGTGGATAAACGTCCCGAATCATCTCGATATTCGAAAGGATATTCAGATCACTCAACGGAACTCCCTTGGGCATCGCCGTCGACCCGCTGGTAAAGATCACCGTCGCGACCCGGCGCAAATCGGAACCGGTCCACCAATGAGCGAAGGCGTTTCCGGATAAAACGAAGGGAGCTCCCAATAATAATCCGATGTAGGTAAGCGTCTTCTTCCAACCGGGAATCGTCTTGGCAAGATCCTCGAGGATTACAACCTCGACACCTTCCAACACACTTTCCAGACGCCAGCCCTTTTTCGCTTCAAACCCATCAAGAAACTTTCTTGATGTAACGACATGTCGGAGTCCCGCTGCCGCGATGGCATGCCCAATCGCCTCCCGGCTCGCTGTAAAATTAATATTGACGCTCGTTTTTCCGAGAAGAGCGATAGAAGCATTTGCCAATGCCCCCCCCACGGTAGCAGGCATCAATATTCCAACAGAACCGGCCGATCCCACAATTTCATTGATCCGTCGGGACAAGAGCCAAGAACCCGTCAATGCCTTGCCGTAGGTCAACGACACGCCGGTGGAATCGGCGAATGCCGGACGGAACCAGTAGCGGTAGGATGAAGACACGAATTCCCGGCCGAGGGTCTTAAACTTCATTTGCACGCGCTCACGCATGGATATGGCGCTCAGCTGCTCAACGGCATCCCGGGCAACAGCCACTGTTGATCGATGCAGGGGTTTTCCAAACCGCACGATTGATCTTTTAAAAATCCTCTGGAAGAAGTCTCCCCACGAATTGATCGGCTTGCGCGAAAGCAGGGAAGTCCACAATCCATCAAAATGGACCGGAATAACCGGCGCATCGAGATCCGCTGATATTGATTCAAGCCCTCGCTTAAAACGGCGCAAGGTTCCGTTTCTGGTTAAGGTTCCCTCCGGAAATATCGCAACAAGATCCCCATTTGAGATAGCATCTCTCGCCTCTGCCAGTGCACGGTCCACCTGGGAGGGATTTCCCGGCTCAATCGGAATCGGAGCGAAACGCTTCACAAACCAATTCATCTTCGGATTCTCGTAATAATCCTTGTACATCAAGAAACGGACGGGTCTTTTCGCGGCAAACGCAAGCAAGAATACATCGACCCACGTCACATGATTAGGGAGCAGCAGCGCAGGCCCGGTTTTAGGCAAATTTTCAAGTCCCCGGATACGCGGTCCAAAAAAAAGATTTACCAGGGGGGCGAGTAGGGCCCGCCCAATAAAGTAATTCGAATTAAGTCCCCTCGGCCTCTGAAATTCCGGTTTTGCAGGACGCGAGGGTTTTTCGTCTTGCTCAAGATCAGGGCCATAAATCCCTTCTCCTGCCGGAAGTGCGGGCTGAAGATCATCATGCCGTAGTCCGCCGGAAAGGTAATTTCCAGAAACTAACGGTGTCTGGGCGGCATCAGCCCGATTTTTATCGAAAATCTTATTCAGCTTGGAAGCCATCAAGGCTGCCGGCAATCCTGTTACGCCCGCAAATTCACGCAATGCCTGCTGAGCAACCCCTTGTCGCTTACGGCGTTCGCGCCTCTCTTTCCGATTATGACTTTGCCCAAAAGGTTTACGAATTACTTGTCGCTGCGGAACCTTTTTTTTCGGAGAAAATCCCAACCCATGGGCGGTGGCGGTAATAGTCTGAGTTTTGGGAAATGCGACGGCCATATTGTCATTCGCGGCTTCAGAAACATCCAACGCCGTATAACGAATCCTTTGTGTGAGATCGAGATTGGAAAGAGTGGGAAGGCCGGAACCCGCCAAACCCGGGGCAAGAAGCGGCGTAAACGTTTCTCCTGGGCCGGCGACAACTGGCATGGCAAATGGCGTAATACCGGGAGCCGTCTTCAGTGCTGCCGCCGAAAAATTGCGCGAGACAGCTTCAGACGGAAGTGTTGAAAGGAGAAGCGCAATACTCAAAAATGAGGCAATCGTTTTTCGAAGTCGAATCACAAGATTTTCTCCAACCGCACGGGCCGTTCAACATCAAGCCCACCGTGCTCGCACAACTCTTTCGAAATTTCAATCCCGGCGCCCCCCGCCGAAACGCCAGCCTTCGCCCTAATAGAGCGCAGACCACCCAACCACCATCGCGGATCGGCAAGATACACGATGTCTCCTTCTTTGATAGACAATGAATTCGCGACCGATTCCGGAATCCGAACAACTTCCCCAGGCTCATCAACCAGGGCCCAAGGCGAGAGCACGGTTTCCCCGACGCCCGTCTCATCCAGTGCAGAACCTTTAAAGGCTTCCATTGCTTTTCGGATCGAAGAGAGGGTTAACCCCTCGGGTCGATTTGAGTATTCGCTCGAGTCCAACCATGTAAAGCTAATGGCAAAACCCAATGTGACGAATACCCCATAACAACTCCGAAGATAGGTAAAGCCTTCTTCGGGAGAAACCCCATGGGAAAACGGCGTGATCACTGCAGGAACAAAAATCGAGAACAACATCGCTCCGGAACCCAGCAGCAAAGACCAGAAGGCTGCTTTAGAGCCAAATCGCTCCCAAGTCAATCCGAGCATGATAACGACAACGAGCGGAGGCGTGACACTTCCCGTGAAATAGGACAACGCCTGATAAATAGAGTGGAATTGCTCGAACACGGGGATTAACGCGATTCCAAGCACCGTCGCAATCAGCGCTGCGTGACGGGCGGCCTTAAGGTAGTAAGAGTCTTTCCTCCCGGGAAACAAAGGACGCCACACATCATTGACAGCAACCGCCGAGACAGCACTAATAAGGGTATCGAGCGTACTCATTAAAGCGGCCACCATCGCGGCAATCACAAACCCAAACACTCCTGGACTACAAACGAGACGCGCGACTGTGACGAAAACATCCCGCGCGGAAGTATCTGTCGGTAGAAAGCCCTGAGTCACTAACGCACGGCCGACCCAACCGGCCCCACCGACGGCAACAGCAGCAAGCGGCATTAGAAATGCGGCAGTGAACAACATGGCTTTACGACCGTCGGCGACACTCTTTGCCGATAAGAAACGCATAAGAACGCCCTGATTGATCATGTAGAAGGCGAACGTCCCCGTGACGGCATCACCCCAAAACTCCCCGACAAAATGGAAGGTCGCCGGACGATTAAAATGGGCAAAAGGAAGTTTATGCGCCATCGGAAGCCCATCAAAGAACATCCCAAGACCACCCACCTTCATAATCCCGAGCACAAGCACGGTGATCCCCGCCCCCAAAAGTAAAAAACCCTGAACGAGATCGGTCATCAAAACAGAAGTCTGGCCTCCTGCATGCAGATACGCCGCAGAAAGAATAGCGATCCCCGTCGCAGATAGAATCACATTCCATCCAAACAACCCTTTCATTGCAACACCAATCGTGAGCAAATTGATCCCAATGTAGCCCTCTAGATAAATAAGAAGGATAACAAGGACCAAGCGACGCGTTCGAAGATCGAATCGGCGCTCAAAATATTCCGGGATCGAGACAATCTTGTTGAAATAGATTACGGGAAGCCAACCGATCAGGAATAAAGGGATGACGAACCATTCGTTCGTATAGTTCGTGACGGAGGCAAATCCAAAATTAAATCCGACCTCCGAATAATTAATAAAACTATAGGAACCCACGAGGGTCGCGACGCATGACATCGATATGATCCACCAGGGGAAACGCTGTCCCCCAAGGAAAAAATCAGTCGTCGTTTTTGTGTATCGCGACACCCAGATTCCAACGGCAACAATGCCCCCGAAGTAGAGTGCGAGAGCGACCCAATCCAACGGGTGGAGAACTACAGCACCGGTCATGGATAAACCCCGAAAATCCAAACCGCGTGAATCGCACAGAAACTAAAATATCCTGCGGCGAGACAGGTTAATAATCTTTTATCGGCTTTTCGCTCCGTATCAAGCGCGCCGAATTTTAAAGCGGCGGCAATCGTCGCAGCAGCCAAAACACCACCGACTCCATACTGGTAGATCCATGGAAGCCAAGCATCTATTGCGGTCATCGGTATAATCTCATAATGCCTCTAAACCAGCCGCGGGTAAAACTTAGTCCGCCACGGCTCCCGTTGATATCTCCCTCACGCCAACGATGGGTAACAAGGGCACGCTTGAGCGCCTCTCCGACCCGTCGATTCCGAACAGGAAACGGCTCATCGTCATCTCCTGCCAACAACGCACGCGTTTGCCGCATCCGAGCGGTGTCGGATTCACGCGTATCCGGAATGGTTTGCCAATCGTCGGCAATTTTATCGGCATCACGTCCCGAAAGGTTAACGCTAAAATGCTCCCCCACCTTGTTATCAACGAAAAAGCTTGCAGGCCAAAATACACGGGCTTTTAAATTTTGCGATGCGGCCGCCGGCAGTCCGAGCTTAGCAAACAGAACCGTCAAGGGATGCCACATATCGGGATTGGTTTGGATCTCAAATTGCGCCCCTAGCTTATACCCCAGATGGATCGTCGCAGAACAAACCGTTTTATAGATGGTATCGGCCATTCCCCAGCCATACCCCAACCCGAACGCCATCATGAGCCC
>JBFIEP010000109.1:0-7161 GCA_041603335.1 Elusimicrobiota bacterium
GGTTGACCGAGGGCTTTGTGGGCACGCGCTTTAAAAACATGTCCGATGGTATTGTGCGGGTGGGAGTCGAGCAGGTGCTCGACCGTCGTCAGTGCGGATTTGGCCCTACCCATGTCGAGATTCAGCCGCGCGAGGCCGAGAAGCGCCTGTTCATGGTCGGCTTGAATCTTCAGTGCCGCGTAAAACGCACCGCGTGCCGTGTTGCGGTTTCCCGACCGCATTGCCGCCCATGCGAGTGCGGAGCGGATATCCGCGTTTTCCGGTGATAGCGCCGATGCTTCTTCAAACAACTCCTGCGAACGGTGGTGCTGCTCAAGATCGCGGCGAATGATGGCGGCATCGAGCGAGGTGAGCAAATTTTCCGGGTCATCCTTAAGTGCGGAATCGAACGCCCGGGCCGCATCTTTGATCTTTCCTTTATAGAAGAGGTCTATTCCGTTCTTCGCGAATTTTGAACGCGCTTGACCGCTCCCCGCGCTTAAGGGCAGCGCGAGGAGGAGCAGGATAAGTAAACCGAGGGCCCGAGATTTGATCTCGGGCCCTCGAGCCTTCGATCCGACATGTCTCATGTCGGACATTTTAATCTATTACGGAGTTAGAGGAGGAATAACATCTCCCGATAGATGGGAAAGGGCCATTCCGTTTCTTCGACTACTGATTCCGCCCGGTCGCAGGCCTCCCGCAGGGAGAGCGCTTCTTTAACGCCGTTATTGGCGAGGAAGTGAGCTTGCTTGAGGGTTGTCTTTTCCTTTTCGAAGCGCTCCATCACGCTGTCGATTTTAGCGACTCCCGCGTACAGATCGTCGACAATCGCACCGTAGGTTTTGAGCTGACCCTTAAGAGCCTTGCTGGCCCCGCCGAGGGTTTCGGCGGCATCGCCAACGCTGCTGACGTGGTGGAGCAGTGCCGGGATGACGCCTGTGACCGTCATTTCCTTTAGAAGCGTGAGTTCGATGGCTTTCGTCTTTACGTAAGCCTCAAGTCTGATCTCCTGCTTCGCATGGAGTTCATCTTCGGTCAGGATGCTGTAGGTCTTATAAAGATCCACGACCTCCTTGCTCGTGATGACTTCCAGCGCCGCCGGCGTGTTTTTGAGGTTGGGAAGTTTTCTTTTGGCCGCTTCTTTGTGCCAAGCTTCGTCGTATCCGTTTCCTTCGAAGCGTACCGCAGAGGTTTCTTTCGCGAGTTCCTTAACCACCGCGATGGCCTTGGCGGTGATGTCTCCCCCCTTCGCCTTCTCGATTTTCTTGAGAACGACATCGATTCCATAAGCGAGAAGCAGCGCCGTGACAGCCGCCGGTTCCGAGGTGCTTTGCGATGATCCGACTGCGCGGAATTCGAATTTATTCCCTGTGAATGCGATGGGAGAGGTTCGGTTGCGGTCGGAATTGTCCGCCTGGACATTCGGGAGGCGCTTGAGGCCATGGTCGATCACTTCGCGAACAGCCTTCGTGATGGTCGTTCCCCTCTCCAGTTCATGGAAGAGATCTCCGAGGTAGTCGCCAAGGTAGACCGACATGATCGCCGGAGGCGCCTCATTGGCTCCTAAGCGGTGGTCGTTGCCGGCGTCAGCCACGGAGCTTCGCAGAAGTCCTCCGTATTTTTGAACCCCTGCGAGAAACGCTCCGACGAAGGTAAGGAACTGGATGTTCTTCTTAGGGGCGGCGCCGGGCTCCAGCAGGTTATTGCCGTCGGAGTCCTGCAATGACCAGTTGAGGTGTTTCCCGCTGCCGTTAATGCCGGCGTAGGGCTTTTCATGGAGAAGCAATGCAAAGCCGTGGTCATCCGCGATTTTCCGCATGATTTCCATTGCCTGCAAGTTGTGGTCGACGGCGATGTTCGCTTCCTCGAACAGGGGAGCCAGTTCGAATTGGTTCGGTGCGACTTCGTTGTGACGCGTTTTCGCCGGAATGCCGCGTGCGATCAAGCCGGCGTCAACGTCCGCCATGAAGTCCAATACTTTCGGCTTGATCGCCCCGAAGTAGTGGTCTTCCATCTGCTGGTCTTTGGCCGAAGATTTTCCAAACAGGGTTCGTCCTGTGATCATTAGATCCGGGCGGGCTTCAAACATCTCCTTCGATGTCAGGAAATACTCCTGTTCCGAACCAATCGTCATGCGGACATGTTTGGCGCTTCGGTTGCCAAAGAGCTTAAGCAGCTTAAGCGCGCGTTCTTCTACGGCGCCAAGTGCGCGAAGCAGCGGCATTTTCATGTCCAGAACCGTTCCTGTCCACGATAGGAATACCGAAGGAATTACCAGTGTCGACGCCTTCCCGGTGCTGAAGATGAACGCCGATGATGTCGGATCCCAGGCAGTGTAGCCGCGGGCTTCAAAGGTCGAGCGTGTCCCTCCGGATGGGAAGGAGGAGGCGTCGGGTTCTCCTTGGATTAATTGCCGTCCCGAAAAGCGCTGAATGGGAAGTCCCTCGTCGTCAAAAGAGAGAAACGCGTCGTGTTTCTCCGCGGTAACGCCGCGCATCGGTTGGAACCAATGGCAAAAATGAGTGCTGCCTTGATCGATGGCCCATTCCTTCATGCCGTGCGCGACTTCGTCGGCGATTTCCGGATCGAGTTTCTCGTTATTTTCAATAACGTTGATGAGCTTGCGGCATACCGCCTTGCTCAAATGCCGAGCCATAGCCTTCTTATCAAAGGTAAGTGTTCCGTAAGTTTCCATCGCGAACTTCCCCTCCAAACCGCGTCCATTCCCGCCAAAGGCCCCGCTTCGCAGTGTTGAAAGCGTGTCGTCAATGAACTTTGTCTCGGCAATTCCCATTCAAATTCTCCCCAACGGTTTAATTTGTAAGCAATCCTTCTATGCAAAAATAGCAGAAAGTAGGACATTCTGCAAGAGAAATCGGTTGAAAATGCAGAAAATTTATATTTTCCTATGCGAAAAAATGGAAAATTGATGATTTTTGTGAAAAGCCGCGCGTTTTTGATGTATGGAAAGGATGTTTGTAGGGGGCATTAGTGTTGCTAAGAGTGAATATTGACAGTACTACCACATCTTTTTTAAAATTTGGACGCATGACCCGACTCCGCTTTTTCGCCTTGCTTTTCATCGTCGGCACACTCTCCTCTTGTCAGCTTGGACACGATGGTCCTGTTGAGAATGGCCGCGCAGCTTTTCAGGCATACAAATGCACGAAATGCCATACCGTTGCTGGTGACGGCGGGGTTCTGGGACCCGACCTGACCTTCGTCGGATTTAGAAAAACGCCGGACTTCCTTAATAGGTGGCTGATTAATCCTTCGGCATGGAAGCCGCATGTGTCGATGCCGAATTTCTATTTACAGGATGAAGTTCGCGAGAGTTTGGTCGCATACCTTTCTACGTTACAGGGGCAAGCCTATCTTAACGGGGGGCGTCCATGGAATTCCAAAGAGTTGCTTTCGGATTCCGCCAAAAGGGGTTCGGAGATTTATGATCGTGTCGGCTGCGTGACCTGCCACGGTAAGGCTGGTGTGGGCGGCTACCCTAATAACAACGTTGTTGGCGGTCTAATCCCGGCGATTAATACCGTTAAGGATACGTTCTCGCGCGAGGAACTGATTAAGAAGATTGCCCAGGGCGTTCGCCATCCGGTTAAGGTTGATCCCTCCGGGCCGGAGCCCCTCCTCTATATGCCGCGCTGGTCAGCCAAACTTAAGGTTGATGAAATCGAAGCGGTTACGGATTATCTGATGACGTTGGGAACCTCTGAACCCTCGGAGGAGTGGTAATGAATCCCTATTCCTGGCTCCTTCCCGTTCAAGCCTCGAGTTTCGCGGCAAAGATCGATACCGGAATGTGGGTCATTCACATTCTGATGTTCATTATTTTCTTCGGCTGGTTGATTTATTTCGTCTACTTGCTGGTGGCGTATCGCGAGCGTGAAGGGCATAAGGCCCAGCGCGTACACATTAGCCATAAGGCTTCTCTTGCGCCCGACATCATCGTTTTCGCTTCCGAGCTTTTGATTGTTTTCGCCATCGCTCTGCCGATCTGGAGCCAAGTGAAAATGACTATGCCGGATGAGAACAAGTCGACCCGTGTCGAGATCGTGGGGGAGCAATTTAATTGGAACGTTCGTTATCCCGGACCGGACGGCAAGTTTGGAAAAACGAATAGTGCGTTTGTTGATTTTTCCAATCCCTTTGGTATCGATCCTTCCGATGAAGCCGGGCACGATGACATCGTCGTTGTAAACGATATGCATTTCCCCGTTGGGAAGCCGGTTCTGGCGCGGTTAACGTCGAAGGACGTGATTCATAGCTTTTTCATCCCCTCGTTCCGGATTAAGCAGGATGCGACGCCGGGACTCGTAGTTCCCGTATGGTTTGAGCCGACACTCGAAGGAAACTACGAAGTGACTTGCGCTCAGTTATGCGGCGTAGGGCATGCGATTATGCGGGCGGACGTGAAGGTCGAGAGCCAAGCCGAGTTTGATAAGTGGCTGGCCTCCCTCGCTCCCAAGAAAGCCGAAGCGGCCGGCGAGGATTGGTAACAGACCCATGAGCGACCACGGACACGAACTTTCTTTCTGGGAAAAATACGTTTTTTCCGTCGATCATAAGGTAATCGGCATTCAGTACATGATTACCGCCTTGTGTTTCCTCATGATCGGTTTTGGAATGATTCTGATCATGCGTTGGCAGTTGGCCTATCCCGGTACGGTTATCCCGCTGATCGGTAAGCTGCTGCCGGCGACATTCGCTCCCGGCGGGATCTTGGGTCCGACCGGATACAACCAGATGGGTGCGATGCACGGCACGATCATGATTTTCCTTGGCATTGTTCCCCTCTCTGTCGGCGGGTTCGGGAATTACGTGATGCCGATTCAAATCGGCGCGCCGGACATGGCTTTCCCCCGCATGAACATGATGTCCTACTGGGTATACCTCCCCGGCGGCCTCATCATGCTGGCATCGTTTTTGATGCCGGGCGGTGCCGCACAATCGGGCTGGACATCGTATCCGCCGCTTTCCGTTATCAATCCCGGACAGACCGTCTGGCTGCTTGGAATGGTGTTTTTGATCACCTCCTCGCTTCTGGGCTCCATCAATTTTATCGTGACGGTTCTGAACCTGCGCGCTCCCGGCATGACTTTGTGGCGAATGCCTTTGTTCACCTGGTCCCAGTTTGTAACGGCGTTCTTGTTGCTCCTTGCGTTCCCGCCGTTGGAAGCTGCCGCGATCATGCAGCTTGCCGACCGTGTGCTTCATACCACGTTTTATATGCCGGATGGTCTTGTGATTGCCGGCCAGGCTTCCACGTATGCCGGCGGCGGTGCGGTCCTTCTCTATCAGCATTTGTTCTGGTTCCTCGCCCATCCCGAAGTGTATGTCCTGATTCTTCCTCCCTTTGGTTTGATCTCCGAAATTATCGCTAACAACACGCGCAAGCCCCTGTTCGGCTACAAGGAAATGGTGTACGCGATGATGTTCCTGGGCGGAATGAGCTTTGTCGTCTGGGCGCATCATATGTTTGTGACCGGCATGGCTCCCGCGATGGCCAACTTCTTCCTGATCACGACGATGATCATCTCGGTGCCGTCGGTGGCGCTGCTGACGTGTTTGATCCTGAGCCTGAAGGGCGCCTCGATCCGGTATAACACCCCGATGCTTTTCGCCCTTTCCTACCTGCCGTTGTTCGGGATCGGCGGATTAACGGGTCTCCCCCTCGGTTTGACGGTCACCGATATTTATCTGCACGACACCTACTACGTGATCGGCCATTTCCACTATGTCGTAGTGACGGGATCCCTTATGGCGCTTTTTGGCGGCATCTATTTTTGGTTCCCGAAAATGTTCGGACGCAAAATGGATGAGGGGCTTGGAAAGCTGCATTTCTGGGGTTCGGTGATTGCGATGAACGGGATATTTTTCCCGATGTTTATCATCGGTATGCAGGGCCAATCACGCCGCCTCTTCGACCCGACCGCGCATCTGCATAATCTCATCGGTCAACCGATGCATGTGATTAGCACGCTTGCGGCGATCGCTCTGCTCGTTTTCCAGATTCCGTTCATTTACAATTTTCTTAACAGTATTTTCCGCGGTGAGAAGTGCAGTGATCCAAACCCATGGCGCGCGACGACGCTCGATTGGGCATGCCCTTCCCCGCCGCCTCACGGAAACTTTGCGAAGGTCCCGCGTGTCTATCGCGGACCTTACGAATATTCGCATCCCGATCATAAAGAGGACTTTTTGCCGCAGTCGCTCGAGAAGGCGGAGGCCTGATGAGTTCAACCGCCGAAGCTGTCGAGACCGTCGAATACGAGAACGTCGGGATTCCCGATGGAAAGCTTGCCATTTGGCTTTTCCTCGCGTCGGAAGTTATGCTTTTCGGGACGTTGTTTACGTCTTACATCGTATTGCGCAGCGCCGCTCCGGCATGGCCGGTCGGGTGGGATGTCCTTAACGTTCCTCTTGCGACCCTGAATACATTTCTACTGATTGGTTCATCGGTAACCATCGTAATGTCCCATTCACGGGTTCAGAAACGCGACTTCGCGGGTTTCAATACGTATATGGCGATTACGGTTCTGTTGTCTTTCGGTTTTCTCATCGTGAAGGCGATTGAGTATGCCGCTAAGTTCAATCACGGCATTGCGCCTTCGACCAATATCTTTTATTCGATTTACTTCGTCACAACCGGTCTCCATGGGCTTCATGTTATCGGAGGAATCGGCTGGAATCTTGGTCTGCTCTGGTGGGCAAAGAACGGCGGTTGGGACGACAAACTATTCGAGGGACGCGTTGAATATGCCGGGTTGTATTGGCACTTTGTCGACCTCGTTTGGATCTTCCTATTCCCGGCGCTGTATCTCCTTTAATTATGAGCGAAACAACTACGACAGAGCATCACGAAGATCACGAAGGCCTCTACTGGAAAATAGGCGGAATTCTTTTCGCGCTTACCATCGCGACGGTTCTTGTTTCGAAGGTGCATTTCCCCGCACCCTTCGGTTTGATTATTGGCCTTTTGATCGCGACGGTGAAAGCTTCCTTGGTTGCCGCCATCTTTATGCATCTCAAATGGGAAAAGAAGCTGATTCACAATCTTCTTATATTGTCTGGTTTTTTCTGTATTTTTCTGTTTGCGGTCCCGATTATTGATGGTATTTTGAACCATGATATCCGGCATCAAAGCGAACATCCGGCCGTTCTCGATAC
>JBFIEP010000110.1:0-7139 GCA_041603335.1 Elusimicrobiota bacterium
GCCACATCCCCGGTATTATTGATCTGAAAAATTACGGGATCGATCCCCTGGCAAGGCAACGCGCAACCATCCTTGCGGCCAAAAAGATCCGATGCTCCCGTGGTCAGGTTCGGCGTAAATCGTCGAATGATGAACCCGCCCTTCGTCTTCCCGGTTTCATTAGCCTCAATGACAAACCAGCCATTAATGATATTGCCCGCACCGTCCTCGGTCATCGTCATGTCAAAATTACCAGTACCGCGCCCCTGAGCCCCCTTTCCTCCGATTGTTCCGGTCGTTCCCAGCGACTTGATCGTTCCCCACGTCGGCATCGACGGAGCATCGATCACGGCCTTGCGTATTTTAACGGCTCCCCCGTCGCTTGATGGCGCCGCAGCGACATAAACCGTCGAGGATGCCCGGTGATAATACACCGATACCTTCCCGTAGACACCGCCGTCAAAAATTGTCGCGGGAGTCCCCCAACTTAGTCCATCCGCAGAAAATGAGAGATACGCCTCCTGGGCTCCATCGTCATAAAACAACCAGAACCCATGCCCGTTTGAAATGATCGAGCGCTGGCCGGAATTAGAGGTTTCGCCGTCAGCCACGTATAACGCCGCGGCCGGTCGAGGGATAAGCAAAGCCGCCGCCGCAAGCGCCGCCAGGACAAACGCCGATACGCGTCCCCGGCGGGGGGCGTATTTCTGCGTCTGATTTAGCGATTCAACGTTCATACTATTAGCGCGTAAGTTTATTCACCGTCATGTCTAAAATCTGTAGGACCAAGGGGTCTTTTTCGGTCTTTTGCGCCTCAACAAGAAGGGGCAACACGTCGGCATTCCGGGATCCCAACAATCCAAGGGTCTGCACGGCCTCAACCCGAATCGACGCCTTGGCATCGTTTAAAAGCGGCTTTACGGCCTTAAAAAGACCCTCCATTCGCCCGTGCCGTGCGAGCGCAAAGGCCGCCGAGGCCTGGACCTCGGTCTCCTCTCTCTTAATGCAGCGATTAAGCGCCGCAAGTGATCCCTCGGAGTCCGACCATTGCAGGGAGCGGCACGCAATTGCAGCGGTAGCCGCGTCCTTATCCTTCGCATGTCCCGCAACCGCCGCAACCGCTTCGGGCGTTCCGATCCGGACCAAGGCCGTCAACGCAGGCTCGCGCTCATCAGCAGAACCTGCCGAAGCCAATCCTTTGAGGTCTTCTATAGAGTCTTTGTCTTTCAAAATTCCCAACGAACGTGTCGCGCTGTAAACTACGCGCTTGTCCTTATCCTTCAAAGCCGATTTAAGCCCTGCCTTCCCGCTATTTGCGCCAACGGCACCGAGCGATACCGCCGCCTCTAAACGTACGTCTGCGTCTGAGTCTTTCAGGGATTCGATTAGCTCAGGAACAGCTTTCTCATCGCGAAGCCGTCCGGCCTGACGCGCCGCCCGACGTCGTTCTTTTATCACCTTGCGCGCCGCCCTATCGGCAGACCGCTTCTTTTCCGCCTTTTTCGCCGCGCGCTTTTGAGACCAACTTTGTGCCGGCGCTCCCATAATATGGAGAGGAAGCCCCACGAGTAATGCCAATAACGCCGACCAGAATACGATCGCGACACGTTTCATCGCACGCCTCCGATACCGGACTGTAACTCAGTCATGATCGAGGGATCCTTAGAAATCGCCTCTCCAAAATAAGAGGCCGCGCGTCGCTTCTCTCCCAACACAGCAAAAATTTGTCCAACCCGTAGAGTGATCAAGGCCTCCCGCCCCCCGTGAGACAAGGCATCAACCAGCAACCCAACGGTCGCTTCAAGCTTGGCCTCGCTGCCCAATCCGCTATTAAGGAGGGCTAAGGCACGTGCATTACTTCCGAGATGCATCAAGGAGACGATTTGATCCATCTTCGCCAACGCACTTCCCTGATTGAAAGCACTGTTCTTTTCCCTGATTTCAACCGCGAGTCTAAAGAGTCCCTCACGATCATAGGCCCCTGCCAACAACTCGGCCGAAGGCACTCCGCTCAAATGATCGAGAACGGATTCCGCCGATGCGACCAGCAATTCCTGGGTTTTTCGAGCCGAATTCAGATCGTGGATAAACTTCGGGGCCTCGAATTCCAACAGAGGGCGATCGTCGGTATGAAGCGGTCGCTTGCCGGCAGTCACCCCAAGGACTTTAGACCCGGACGCAAACTTCGCCAATAGATCCTCAGGTGTTTTAACCCCGACCTTGGCCAGATCTTCACGTACCCCCGGGGCCGACATCGCCTCCCGCAATCGATCGTAATCCAATCGTATCGGAGTCTTGGCGGCAATCATCAAAACGTCTCCGCTGTCACCGTTAGGCCGCCACAGCGTCGCATGCGGAAAGACGGAACGGAAGGTGGCAACGATGGAGCGAAAGGCATCCGGGGAAAGGCTGTAGAACTGGCCCCATTGGCAAACAATCCCGCCTTCGCTCATCCGGCTTTCCACCGTTTCGTAGAAATCACGGGAAAATAGAGCGGAGGAGCCCACCGTCCAAGGATTGGACGGTCCCAAAATAATTGTGTCGTAGGTCTTGCGGCTAGTCAACAGTTGATGCCGCGCGTCATCAAATACCACATTCACCCTTGGATCTTCCAACGGCGCTCCCGTGAAGCTGTCAAAAAAACGGCTGGCTTCCGCTACAGCGGGTTCAATCTCAACAAGGTCGATGGACCCGACCCCATACTTTTCAACCGCGGCAAGCGTCGCCCCACTGCCGAGACCAACGACCAGTGCTGTCTGACTCTTCGGATAAAGCAACATGGGGATATGTCCCATCAACACCTGTGTCGCCATATCCCAGGAATTGCTGGAGGCGTCAGCCTTGCCCCCCACATAGAGGACATGGGCTGCGGCGCCAGGCCGATTATTCTTCTTAACCATGACCGAGGCATGCAGGCCTTCTTTAAAGAAAATCAATTCGTCTTTCTGCAGCGAAGCCTTCCAAAGCGACCACTCACTCCATCCAAATTTTTGCATGCGCTCGGCGCCGAAACTCGAAGCATAATCGAATGCGCCGTGCGCCATAACCTGGGGCTGCCAGCGCGGCGCGATAACCGCCAAGGTCAGCGCCGCAGCAGCCACACCAACCGCATATTTTGATCGACCTACGCGGTACAGCAACAATACTCCCGCGCCGGCGCTTAAGAGCGCAGCCGCGGCAATAGTGTTCTGTGTGCCTAAAGCGGGAATCAGCACAAAACCGGCAGAGAGCGAACCCACAACCGCGCCCCAAGTATTGAACGCGTACGCACGTCCAACCGTCGCTCCAACCCCATGCTTATGGCCTAACAATTCGATTACTAAGGGGAAGGTCATCCCAAACAGAACCGTAGGCACTAAAAGCAGCCCTCCCACTAATAACAACTGGAACGCTTCATACACAGCGAAATTAGAACCCGCAAGCCGGAACATTTTGAGAAATACAAACGGCAAATCGGGGAATAGCAGATTCATCCCCAGAACAACGCATCCAATCGCCGCTTGGATGGCGCCGAACAAGAAAGTAAGATCGGCACGATTACGAAATAAACGAACGAACGCGATGCCTCCCAGAGCAATTCCCGCAAGGAAGGCCGCGAGAATGATCGCAAACGCATAAACCGACGAGCCCAAAATCAGACTCAGCGCCCGCGTCCAAGCAACTTCAAAAATCAGTGCCGTAAACCCTGAAAGCGCGAAAACTGCCAAAATCGTACGCGCGCCTGAGACTAGAGCAAGCTCGCTCGGCCCCCGCTCACGGCCCGAGGCCTCAAGAGAGCCTCCCTCACGAACAGTTTCTGAGCGGGAAAGATGGTACGCGACCGCTCCGACTGCGATGTTCAAAAGTGCAAACGCGACCAAGGTTCCAACAACCCCCAGCACCATGATCAATCCAAAACCCGTCAGGCAAACGCCCGCAACCGCTCCAAGCGTATTCGCGCTGTAAAGGCGGCCCACGATTTCACGAGTCTGGCGTCCGCAGCTCGAGAAATACCGGGTGAGCACCGGCAGCGTCCCACCCATGAGCACCGTTGGCGGCAGAAGGACCGCGGCACCGAGTCCAAAACGGAGCGCGCCCGCAAAAACCCGTGAGGATTCCCCTGAGGCTGCGGCGAGAAATGCCCATTCGACCCCGCCGAGCAGAAAAGGTGTGAGAAGGCAGTAGGCACCCGTACACAGTTCAAGAACGGCATAGAGCCGAAGCGGGCGCGCCGTTTTATCCGCGACACGGCCAAATGAAGCACTGCCCAAAGCCAGACCCGCCATGAAGGTCGCGAGCACCGTGCTGACGGCGTAGAGCGTATTGCCGAAGATCAGCGAGAGCATTCGGACCCAAAGCATCTCAAACGCCAACGCGCACATCCCTGACACGAACAGCAAAGCCAGAACGGGAAGAATCCCATTCTGAACGCATACGCGCTCGACCCGCGCGCGACTATTCTTATCTTCTTTTATAGTGTCGATTCGCATCTGTCGTTCCCCAAAACCACCCGGACATACCTCGGGCGTACGACCGCTTGTGTGAGTATCCCTGTAAACGCCTAATTAGCGGTTAAATGCTTGTTTCGTATATTCTTTTTCTGTCTTTGCCGTTTGCTGCGCTGTACGCGTCAGCCCCTGTGGGGCGCCCCATGGTCTGGAGCCGTACCAAGATTTAGAACTGCCTTGGTACGGGGTGTACCGGCAAAGGATTAAATGAGAAGAGGTAGGAAATGAATGCGGCCTGGAGTGGAGCTTAACATCAAAGGGTTCAGGGTTTTCACCGGATTTAAAACCGGCGCGAGCGGAAATGTTCTAATTTCCGGCGCCTTCATCTTGGCACGCTTAGGGACGCGGTGCGCCGCGGCCGTTATTCGCGCAATCCCATCACGGCCCGGAGCTTTTAATTTCGGAGCAAGCTGATCGAGTGTATCCAGATACTCCAGGAGCTGGCGCAGTCCCGGAAGATTTGAAAGTGAGGCCGCCCGCTCTTCCTGCGCGCGAACGCCGCTGCGAATTCCGCGATCAACATCCGCGCGCGCAATCCGGCGGTTGTAGGCATCGCGCAAATCAATGCTGCCAAGTGAACGCGCTTGCGTAAACTCAAGCGGAAGCGCTGCCGAAGCCGTTATTGTGCATACAAGCGAAAGGACCAACATGCCCCCAAGCATCAGGACACGACTGGTCCAGCAATGTACTCGACTCCCCCCCAAATGGCTCAAAACATCCCCCCAAAAAAAGAGCCCGGCCTCACCAACAATCTTACCCCTCTATCCCGAAGATTGCAAGTTGAGGCCGAGCTAGAACGAACGACGACTTCTAAAGTGATTTCTTTTCGTTTCATCGTGTTCGGTGGCCGGGCTGTCCCGTTGACGGGATCCTTGGCTTTGCGCCCCGAGCTTACGCCCGGTTTGCCAGTATCGCTACGACTTTTGCTTCTCTTGCTAGTATATCCCGCGAACTGGCTTTGTCAAGACCCAATGTCTTGACAAGCCAAATAGCGCTGCTCTGAGGGGTTTTAGAGGGTTTTTTAAAGACTAAATAAGTCCGACCGCTTTCTTATCGCGGACGATTGTTTGGTCGCGATCCTGCCCTACCGAAACGATCGTGATCGGAACCCCGATCTTCGATTCGATCCATTCCACATAATCACGCGCGCCCTTGGGAAGGTCCGAATACTTTCTGCATTTCGAAAGGTCCCCGCTGAATCCCGGAAATGATTCGTAAACGGGTTCGACATCATAGACCTGGGTCCGCGACGCGGGGTAGGTCGTCATCTTTTTCTTCCCCAACTTATAGGCCACGCAAACCTTCAGCGGATGCACGCGGGTTAAGGTATCGAGCTTTGTCATTGCAATCTGGGTGATGCCGGCAACCTGCAGTGCGTGTTTTAATTGGACAAGATCAAGCCAACCGATGCGGCGCGGACGCCCCGTAGTTGTCCCGTATTCCTTGCCTTCGGAACGGATATAGTCCGCCACGGTTCCGAATTTTTCGGTTGGGAAAGGACCGCGGCCCACACGCGTGGTATAGGCTTTCAAAATCCCGATCACGTCATTTAAATGACGCACCCCCACACCGGCCCCCGCGGACGCGGCCCCTGCAATCGTGTTGGAGGAAGTCACAAAGGGATAGGTGCCGTAATCGAGATCGAGCATGGCACCCTGGCCGCCCTCAAACAAAACGCTTTCCTTCTTCTCTAACGCACTATTTAAAAGATCCGCGGTGTTGGCAACAAACGGCTTCAAGAAACGCCGCAGCGAGTCATACCCCTTAAACACTTCCGCACGGATCTTCTTTATGGGCATAGAGCGGGCGAGTTCGGCCTCTCGAACCTGAAGAACCTTATCGACCAATGTTTTAAACGTCTCGGGCTCGAGGAAGTCCACAACCCGGATGCCGAGGCGGGCCACTTTATCCTCGTAGCACGGGCCGATCCCGCGACGTGTCGTCCCGATGCCGCGGCCGCCCTCCTCCCGAAGGGTGTCTAAAAGGATGTGATACGGAAGGATTATGTGGGCGAGAGGACTAAGGAAGAGACGTCCCTTTACAGAGACTCCCCGACGGGCGAGCATCTTCACTTCCTCCCGGAGGGCCTTGGGATCTACAACGACGCCGTTGCCGATCACGGCCTTTTTCCCCGGGACCAATATCCCCGAAGGGACAAGATGGAGGGCGTATTTCTTGCCTCCGAAAACCACCGTATGCCCGGCGTTATTGCCGCCTTGGTAGCGGACAATCCATTTCGCCTTGCGGCTAAGCAGGTGAACGATCTTTCCCTTCCCTTCATCCCCCCACTGCACGCCCACAACCGACAAAGTCTTCGACGATTTCACCTTATCCCCCAAAAATCTTCTTCCACCACGGCTGCCCCCCGGGTTTACGTTCAACGCGGACCCGGAGATCGGGGGGTAGGGCGACATCGCCGCAAACCCCCGCAGAGAAACGCACACGCACCAGCACTTCATTGACGCCCTGCTCGATTGCTTCAACAGGAGCGATCAGCGGCGCGCCGCCTTCTTCCCCTGTGGAGCCTAGCAGTTTCGCGAGGTATCGTCCGATATCCCGCGTATCATTTATGAGAACCGGAATATGATCCCCCGACGACAAATCACCCGCCGCGACCCCCTCGGCATCGGGCTCTACGGCAATCTGTAAAATCAGCGGCTCGGCCCCGGCACC
>JBFIEP010000111.1:0-7135 GCA_041603335.1 Elusimicrobiota bacterium
ATAAGGACTTTTCTGCAGTTGAATTTCCAAACAATGCTTCAATCATACTGAAAGGATAGTGCTAAAAGTAGTTTTTGTCAACTACTTAATAGTTTATATAAACTATTAAGTAGTTTATATAGTATAGGCCCTAGACCCACCCATAACTGCCCCCTTGCCCCTTAAGAAGACGGCAGGATTTCTTCACACTATAGGTATGAAGGTGGTACGCCCGCTCTCAGCGCTCCTAGCCCTGGTCCTCGCCGTTGAACCCGCCGCGGCTTCCGCGATTAAGGCCGTCTCCCCCACCCCGGGAAAAGTCTCTGCGCCTTTAGCCCAACTTCAAACCAGCCTCAAGCTAACCGTTTTTCCAACCTTTGCACCTGGACTCAATTTATCGCTGCCTGCATCGTCCCTGGTCACCCTACCCGAGATCGCTGAAGCCGTTAAGCCCGAAGTAATTAAGAAAGCTGTCGCGGTCGCACAACGCATCGAGACCATCAGGGCCGAAGAAAAACAAAAATTCAAAGAGCAGAAAGAGAAGCCGGAAGCGGAAAAAGAAAACAAAGAAACTGCCCTGGGCATGCTGGAAAAATTGGACGCGGTCTTCTCCGATTACTCCGCGGAAGAAATTAAAACCATGCCGGCCTCCGATCTTCGCACGTTGGCGGGGGCGCTCCTCGAACAAGGACGCAGTGACTTGCCGGGCTTTCACGCGGCCCCCGCACTCGCACGCAAACGTGCCGCAGCCCAACAGAAGAAGGTCCAACCCCAAGGACAACGCTACCGCTATTACGCCTCCGCAAAAAATTGGAACCGCACACTAACGAACTCGGCGCTGCCGCCGGGGGCGAAACTGCAAAAAGCCGACAAACCTCAAGAAGGCCTCTTCATCGAAGTGCAGCTCCCGAACAACACTCCCGTCGTTGAGACCGACGGGGGGTTTGAAATCCCACTCCCCGACGACGTCGAAATCAACACCCCGGTCCGCGTTCGGACCCCGGAAAATCAATTCGATTTCAGTTCCCTGCATTACCAAGGCAACAAAGCCTTCTCAAAATCAGAACCGATCCCTTTCTTAGGCGCCGGGGAATTCGGGCGCGTCTTTGCCCGTGCCGGTGCGGCGATCAAAATTTCCTTTATGAGCCCGATGGCCGCGATTGGGTCTATGCTCTCGGATGCGCAGGTCCTCGATTCGGATTTGCGCCTAAGCCTCGCCCTTGCTCAAGCCGACGCGGGACCGCAGGTTCTGGGCGAAGGGCGCATACGGGGAGAACCGTCTTGGCTGGCCAAAAAATTCTGGGGGCTTTTCGGGAAGACCCCTCAGAGCCATTCCCGCTTGGCGCTGGTTAAGGAACAAATCTACGGGGAAACCGTAGAATCCTTGATTCGAAAGCGCCAATTCGACCCCGAAGAACTCACCCTCGTAAAAGAAATGCTTGACCGCACCGCCGAGGCGAATCTCAAACCCGGCGACCTGCGGCTCTCGAACATCATGATCGGAACCACTGATTCAAACCCTGAACGCCGTGCCTATATCGTCGACGGCGGCGCATTCCTTCCCATAAAAAATGGAACCTCGAAAGAGGCCCTGCGCAGAGAACTCGCAGAACTTCCGATCCATGTTGGGTTCACCCCGGGCGTGGACCGTATGCCGTCTGAGCCGATTTTAGAACCCATGAATCAGGCGTTAGGAAAAGGCGTCGCCCGTTCCCGCAACAAAACGTTCGGGAAAAAACTGCGCGCCGCGATTCTTTATTCGCCGCCGGAAGCCTTAAACGGAGCCGACGCCGCACGGGAAACCAAAGGGCGCGAAAAGCAGAAGAAACGCCGGCGACTTCCCCTGGTGACCGCCGGCCTCGTCGCCGCCAACCTCGCGATCTATTATGGACAAACCAAAGGATGGATAAACCCCAGCGATTGGCAAGTCGTTCCCCTATTTCTGCAGAACGCCTTTGAAACCGGAGGAATCACCGGCCTTGCGAAAGAATCGTACACACTCCTCAGTTCCGCATTCGTTCACGCGAGTACGGAACATGTTGGATACAACATGGGAGCACTCGCCCTTCTCGGAGGATTTCTAGAACCCAAACTCGGCCATTGGCGGGTGCTTTCCCTTTATACGGCAGCGGGCGTCTTAGCAACGGCTGCATGGGCCGCCATTTTCTGGGGGTCCCCGGTCGCTTCACTGGGCGCCAGCGGCGCCATTATGGCATTGGCGGGAACGATGATGGTTCTTTATTTAAAATATTTCCAACACCAAAAGACACCCACCCGATGGAAATCATTTTTGATGTACTTAATGAGCGTCGGCGCTACGATGGGAATGATAGCGCTCGTTATGGACACATGGGGCTCCTTTGTTCAGATCGGGCAGTTGTTTGAAAACTTCCCCTTTCCCCTAGAATCCAATACAAATCACGTCGTCCACAGCGTGGGACTGCTTATGGGGATACTCGCCGTCCCCTATTGGATCTGGCGCCTTCCGAAAAAGAAGAAAAAACCCGCAAAGACGGCCGCGTCTCCCCCCCGTCCGATTAATATAAACTAGTCTTCGTAATGAAGATCATTTTACCGGTTGCGGGATCCTCGACGAGGTTTCCCGGCATGAAGCCGAAATGGCTGCTGACCCATCCCAACGGCAGCCTTATGTTTAATGAATCCCTGGCGGCCTTGGACCTTTCGGATGTTGAAGAGATAATCCTGGTCTGCAAAAAGGAACATTACGACACCTTCAACGTCGCCGACATCCTGGAACGCCAGCGCAGGATCTCATCCATCAAGGTCCCCTTTCGCGTCGCCGTCATTGAGCCGACAGCGTCCCAGCCCGAGACGGTGGCGGTCGCGCTTAGACAACTTAATATCACCGGGCCGGTTTTCATCAAGGACTCTGACAACACATTCGCCTGCAAGGTATCCGCCGCGAACGAAATCGCGACGGGAAACCTCGAAGAACTGACCCACGTCACCCCCGCCGGCAAAAGTTATGTCGAATTGGAGGAAGGAGGACGCATCTCCCGCGTGGTGGAAAAAGAAGTCATCAGTGATTTCTTTTGCGTAGGCGGGTATTCCTTCGCGAAGGCCGAAGAGTTCCTTGGAGCCTATGACGCGCTGAAAGATCAGCCGGACCTCTATGTCTCACACATCATCCAGCACCTGATTGCGGGGGGAGCCGCGTTCAAAACGCTTCCCGTGACCGGATACGTCGACTGGGGCACAATCGAGGAATGGGACCGCTATAAGCATGAGTTCGCGACGCTTTTCATCGATCTCGATGGAACCATCGTTAAGAATTCCGCTTATTTCTTCGAGCCGCACTGGGGAGAGAGCGAAGGCATCCCCGAAACGATTACAGCCCTCAACAAACTGTATGATTCCGGCCGCGTGGAATTAATTATCACGACGTCGCGCCGGTCGGAATTTAAAGAGCAGACCGAGAAGCAATTAAAAAAAGTCGGCTTGCGGTATCACCGGATTCTCTACGACCTTTCGCATTCAAAACGCATCGTCATCAACGACTACACCGCCACGAACCCTCCCCCGTCAGCGAACGCGATCAATATACCGCGCAACGCAACGGACCTGGACGTAAAGCTGCGCGAGTTTTTCAAAACGCTCGACTAGAGCGGATTAGTTTTCTTGATTAACTTTGACGTTCCGGGCCTTAACGGTGTTGGTGAGACCGGATTGAAGCTTCGCCAACAGACCCGACAGGTGGGCGTAGTCGCAGGTTTTACATTGGTCGGGCGGGCAATTCCTGGATAACATCTCCCGCGCCTCGATGAAGACCTTGCTGTTGTTGTAAATCTCGCGGATATCTTCCTTGAAGACATTGCCGATAGGCTTCATCGTGGTGTTGACCAAGCACTGCCGGACATCGCCGTAACAGTCGATGATCGCCCCTTCAAACGGCCAGAAACAATCTTTGTATTCCCAGCCGCCGACGCCCTTGAGGTCTTCACGGTAGGGCCAAATGAAATCGGTGATCTCGTCGCTATAGGTGTGCTGATTGACCTCGTCCTCGAACCAGTTCTGGGCTAAATTAAACCGAACCCCCGCCAAATCGTATTCCTTTTGCAGGGCGTAGATTTTCGGAAGTTCTTTATAGTTGTGCTCCGTCAAAGTAAAATTCAGGAACGTCTTATTTTTTCGAAAATCATCCGGGAAGAGCCGTTTAACATCCGCCAAGGTCTCAAGCGCTTTCTTCCAACTACTTCCGGCACGCGCCGCCTCCAGGACCTCTCCTGTCCCATCAATTGAAAAGAACAGCTCCGAGATATAGGGGAGGGTTTGCAGCATTTTAGTCTTCTCCAACTTATACATCATGTTGGAAATGACGATGATATGCGCCTTGGGGAAATACCCTCTCGCCATAGCCGCCATTTTGTCGAAATGAGGATGCATGAACGGTTCCGACAAGCCCTGAATCTTCATGGCGTCGATGGGACAGTCCTTGAAGGGATCCAGCACGGCTTTAAATTCGTCTTCCGTCAAAATCTTAGTAGGCCGAAGACCGGCCTCATCCAAGGCGGTACGGCTGCAGAAGGCGCACTTGAGATTGCAGGTAGAGTTTGTCTCCACCATGAGATAGGAAATGTTTGAAAAATGGTCGATGGGGGCTTTCATGCTATAGGGTCGCCGACTCAGAGTTTAACAGGTTTTCTCGGAAAAATCGAAATTGAGGATATTTAGCGCACGCAGGGGACTTTTTATCGTCCCCACCTTTGTGAAACCGTTCTTTTCATAAAAATTGACCGATCGCCCATCTTCCGCTTTTACCACGCAGTTCCTAAAGCCGAAATCCTTACGGCTCTTAAAATCCTCAAAGGCCTTCTCGACCAACACCTTTCCCAATCCCTTCCCGCGGAACTCCTCTTTAACCGCCATCACGGCCAGTTCCATTTGGTCATCGATGGGCTGCACGCGGGATTCCACGGTGGTCTTCTCGATAAACTGCGCCGAGAATAGTTCGAAAATCAAAAACGGATGAGAAAACACATTCGCAAGGACCGCACCGGCAAGCGCCAACTTATTGCGGGCGGCGATTTCATAAAAGGAACTGGCCGGATAAGCAAAAATTATGAAGCCGCCAAGGACACCGTCCACATCCACCTTAAAGGTGGTGATCGAGGAAGACTGCAAAGACGGAAGAACGACATGCTTATCTAAAAAATTCAGTCCCAACTTGGCAAAAAGGGAATAGGGAATCGAATCCAAAAAAATCCGGCTGATCCCGGGAGAGTCGTGAGGCTGGGCGATCGCTACCGATAGCGTCATCGCGCGACCGCCGAAATTGTCGCCGTGTAGGCGCGAATCCTGGCAGGGGGTAGATGCGTTTCCAAGCCCAGCCGCCACCTGAGCAGGCGCACGAGGCAGTCAAATCCGATTTCAAAGGCCTGCACGCTGCTTTCCTGATCATCCACGGTCCACGAGATCGGATAAAACTTCACGGACGCGTTTTCTTTAAAGTAATGGAGCAGGATATCGTGATTCACCGTTCCATCATCGTTAAAAGCGAGAAATTTTTTATCCTTTAAATCGCGGACTCGAAAGGCGTTTAATCCCGATCCGAGATCCAATGTCCTGTGTCCGGTGACAAACGTAAACAGCCAGTTCAACGCGATATTGCCGGCTGTCCTCAGCGTCGAATAATTGACCAGACGCGACCCCGGCATGAATCGAGATCCCAACACGGCCGCGTCTTGGGGCGACGCTTCGATGACATCCAGCAGCCCGATAACTTCTTCGGTCTGAACCTGGTTATCGCCGTGTAAAATTACGACGTAATCGGTTCCATGCTCCAATCCCTGCAAAAAGGCAACCTTATGGGAACCGCCGATTCCATAATTCTCATCATTGCGCGCTACCGCGAAATTCTCGATCCCCTTTTCCTTTATAATCGCGGTTGCGATTTCGATGGATTTGTCGGTGCTTCCGTTATCGATGAGCAGGATCTTTTCAAATCGGCCCGCCATCTCCTTGGAAAGCGGATTCAATACTCGGCCGATCTGTTTTTCGCAGTTATAACACAGGATGCCGAGCAAGTACGTATTCGAGCTCATTATCCTTTAAAGCCCTTCATGACCTCGAGGATGCGCGCGACTTCGGCATCTTCCAACTCGGGGAAACAGGGAGGACAAATGTGGTGTGCGCTAAACTGATCGGAAACCGGATATTGGGCGTCGAAGGAAACATTTTGTTTTCTAAGAACAGGCTGCTCGTGGAGAGGGAATTCATAAACCGCACCCGTTAAGGCGACTTGGTTTTCTTCGAAATAGGCTTTAACCGAATCCTGATCAAACGTATGGGTGATGATTTGTTTGTAATAAGCACACCGCGACGATTCATCCTTCGTCCCTTGGATGACCTGCCACGGAGTGCCTTGCAGCCCGTCGCGATAGGCATCGGAAATCGCTTCGCGACGCGAAATCCTTTTTTCCGCTCGTTTAAGATCCAAGACGCCTAAAAGAGCGCAGAATTCGTTCTGCTTGAAATTCGCTCCGGAGATGTCGTGGGTTAATGAGTGGTCCTTAACCCGGCCGAATTGCCGGATCGACATGAGCCGTTCATAGTCGACCGGATCATTGGCAACGACCATCCCCCCTTCTCCGCAGGTCACAACCTTCGTCGGGAAGAAGCTAAAGCAGCCAAAGCGGCCGAAATTACCGGCGGATACACCGTTAAACGTTGAGCCATGGGCATGGGCGCAGTCTTCGACCAAGACGACAGAGCGTTGTGCGCAAATATCCCGGATTCGAATAATATCGGGGGTGATAATCCCGCCGACATGCACGATGATAACCACCTTGGTTTTTTCCGTGATGGCTTTTTCCAAGGCGTCGGCAGAAATCGAAAAGGCGCGGTTCTCAATATCGACAACCTTGACCGCGGCCCCGGCGTCCAGCGCCGCAACCGCCGTCGCGATAAAGGTATTGGTGGGGACGATTACCTCACGGTCTTTAACCCCGATGCAGCGCAGCGCGCATTCGATCGCGCTTTCACCCAGATCGATGTGCCCCTTGGGGATCAGCAGGTCCTCCTCGGTCATGGAGACCTGGGCCCGGGCCACATCCTCGACGTCTCCGGGTTCGGCTCGCCGGATGTCCACCTCACCCGGGGCGGCCAGGGTGTCGGGAGTGAGGAGGTAGTACGCCTG
>JBFIEP010000112.1:0-7131 GCA_041603335.1 Elusimicrobiota bacterium
CGAAGTTCGTCCTCCCTCGCTGTCAGGGCAGTGCGCATTTCCTCCCGACGTTTCTCATGGTCCCGCTCAAGCGAAGTTTCCTTGGACTTGATTTCCTTCTCCGCGTCGAGACGCATCGCTTCGAATTGTCGTCGCTTATGTGCGAATTCGTCTTCAAGCTTTTGTCTTTCCCGATCGAGCGTCTCTTCCCGTTCGCGAACAGCCGTTTCGAGCGCGCGCTGGCGCTCGGCGAATGCCGTTTGCTGTTCCAGGCGCTCTGATTCAATTTCGGCTGCGCGGCGTTCGAGTCGTTCGGTTTGCTGCTGGCGTTCGCGACTGGCTGCCTGTTCCCGTTTTCGGAAGTCGGCGTGAAGTTCTGCCATGCGGTGTTCATGTGCTTTTTCGAAATCCCCGGCTTTGTCTTCTTCGTCCTTACGCAATTCCAGACGAACGGATTCGAGCTCTTTCTCCTTGCGTTCAAACTCCTTCTGCAGGGTTTCCCGCTCTTTTTCCACGAGAATATCCAGTTTCCGGCGGCTTTCTTCTTCCCAACGCTCTTCGCGTTCATTCATGCGAACGGTGAAGCTGCGCAATTCCGACGCGAGGCGTTCCTCCGCCTCGCGTTGGGAAAGATCCTGCTTATGCTCCCATTGGCTCTTAAGTTCCCGCTCCAGTTGAAGATAATTCTTTTGAAGCGCGTCTTCCCTCTCCCTATATAGAGCGTCCAGGGCTGCGCGCTCCCGGGTCTCTTTTTCCTGGAGCGATGCAACCAGCGCCTGCTCCCGCCGGCGGGTTTCATCGGCAAGTTTCTCTTCCCGACTCTTGAATTCCGCCTCAAGCACATCCCTTCGCACGTCCACATCCTGAATGCGCGCTTCGAGTTCCCCTGCCTGTTTCGCCAGAGCGGATTGATGCTCGCTCTGTAGGCGCGCGCGTTCCTTCGCCAGTTCACGGCGATGGTGATCGAGCCAGACGTCGTTTTGCTTCTTTAATTCTTCACGAGCTTCTACGAGTTTATGAGCCGACTCCGCTTCGAGTTTTTCTCCCCGGGTTTTTAATTCGTTTTCCCGGACAGCGATGGTTTCAAGCATTTCCCCCTTAATGCGTTCCGTTTCATACCGAATGCGGGTTCGATAACTTTCGCGTTCTTCATCGATTTTGGAGAGAAGATCCGATTCGCGTTCCTTCCATTGGGTTTCCAGGTTTTGCTCGGCATCCAGGAAGGCTTTGTCCATCCGGGCTTCTTTCTCCCGGGTTTTCCTTCGGAACTCCGCTTGGAGCTTTTCGAGGTTGAGTCGCTTATGTTCATACTCTTCATCGATGGCCTGCTGCTTGGATTCCAAGGATGCCCGTTGGTGCAAAACGGCCTCCTGCTGGGATTGGCGTTCCTTGATCTCCATTTCGTCTTCCAGTTCTTTACGTCGTCTGCTTAACTGCGCTTCGGACTCTTCGGTGAATAATTGGGTTTTATGGGCCCAATCATCCTTAAGCTGTTTCTCCAAACTTACGTAGTTCGTGTGCAGCGTTTCTTCGCGTTGCCTGTAAAGCTCGTCGAGTGCCTGCCTGTCCCGCGCGGTAAGGGCCTGCTGTTCTTCGACGAATCGTTTTTCTTTGACGCGCCATTCTTCGGAAAGTTCTTCCCCGCGCCGGCGGTAGTAATCCTCCAACGTTTCACGTCGAGCGGTCAGCTGGAATTCGCGTTTTTTCTGTTCATCATTCAGTGTATTGATGTGCGCTTGAGCCTGCTCCTTTAGACGTTCATCTTCGCGATGCAGGTTTCGCCGTTGGCGGTCCAGCCATTTTGCGTTTTTCTCTTCGACCTCCGCGCGGTGCTCTTTCTGGAACGCTGCCATGCGGGCTTCGTATTGTGCTTCCGCGGCGGCCGAGTGTTTTGCGTGTACTTCGCGTTCTTTTTGGTGTTCGGATTCGAGGGTCTGGATGGTACGCGAAAATCCTTTCGACTGCTCTTCCAAGGCCGCTTGGTGGCGGACAAGGTATTGGTGCTCCTTGTCTGTCCACATCGCTTGCAGACGCGCTTCCATCTGAAGGTATTTCTCTTCGCGCTGTTGTTCCCGTTCTTTTTGATTTTCCTGAAGAGACACGCGTTCGGATTCCCACTTGCGTTCACGATCCTGAAGCGATTCCCATAAGGTTGCCTTCTCGGCCTCGAGGATCTGGAATTCTTCTTGTAACCGGGTGAGTTCCAAGTCTTTCTGATCATGCTTTTGCTCTTGGGTTACCAACTCGCTTTGATGCCCCTCGCGCAGACGTTTGACACGCATTTTCCAATCGGTTTCGCGGCGCTCGTGTTCTGCTTCGAGACCCTTCGCTTGTTGGGCCATGCGGCGGGAGTGAAGTTCTTTCAGCGCCTTGGTTTCGGCACTATGTTTGTCAATCCATTCTGCTTCACGGGATTCGAATCGATCATTGAGCTGCGCCTCAAGGCGCTCATAATCGGATTTAAGCGTTTCCGATTTTTGGAAGAATTCTTCCTCTTGGGCGAGTCGCCGCTGGTCGAAGGCCTGTTTTGTCTTCTCCGACTCGATTTTTGCGGTCCGCCGTTCCTGTTCAAGGGCGATTTCGTAACGGCGGATGAGCTCCTGCTCCCGCAAATGCCACTGTTTGTCCAGGTTTTGCTCCTTGCGAACGTACTCCGAAACGAAGCTGGATTTCCAATCCCGGAATTGTTCTTCGGCAGTCCGGAGATTTTTATCGAGTTCCGCAGCTCTAGCCTCGAACTCGCTTTCGACACTGCGGTTTTTTGTTTCGTATTCGGCCTGAAGCGAAGAGCGCTCTCCCTCAATTGCCTTTTCCTGTTCTTCCAACAACTGCATTTTTCGACGGGTCCAATCGTCGCGGAGACGATTTTCTTTTTGGACAAATTCCTCTTGGAGGGCGAGTTGGCGTTTCTGGATGCCGACTTCCAGGGCATTTTCCCTTTCCTGGTGCTGGGTCTCAAGGTCGGCGGCCGCCGCTGAGAATTCCGATTCAAGTTCGGTGCGGACCCGGCGTGATTCCCGTTTTTGATCGGCCTCCCGTTTTGCCAGCTCTTGTGTCCGGGCTTGGAGTTCGTCTTCCAAAGCCCGTCCCCGCTTTGCCATTTGGATGTCGAGTGCGGCTTTTTCTTTTTCTATTTCGGTCTCGAACCGCTCTAAAAGTTCCAACTCCCGCCGCTTGGTTTTATCGTGGAGCAGTTTTTCCATTTCGGCATAGCGTTTTTCAATGTCCTTCACCTTAATTTGGAACTCGTCTTCGAGTTCCTTCTTGCGCTGTTCAATTAGTTCGTCTAGTTCTTTTGACCGGTCTGCGAGAGCCCGGGCTCTTTCGTCGAATTGGTTCTGGACCGCGTCATCGAGTTTTTCCCGGGCTTCCTTTGTCCGTTTCCATAGGCCGTTTTCAAGTTCCGCCCACGAGGCTTGGAGTTCCGCTTCGCGTTTTGCGTATTTGTCCTGCATGGACATTTCCCGGCCCCGGAATTCCCGGATAAGTTTTTCTTCCCGTTCTTTAAGCTTGAGTTCGGACTCCTGCGCCGTTGCCGCTAGAACGCGTTGGAATTCTTCGTTTTTATGTTTGAGATCGGCGATCTCCCGCTCTTTGTATTCGAGCTCTGCCTCACGCTGCTTAATCGTATTGACGATTTCCTTGTCGCGCGTTTCCCGCATCCGGCGTACTGTTTCGGAATCGCGATGGAAGCGTTCTACGAGCGCCGCCTTTTCACGTTGGGACGCCATGAGCTGGGCATCCCGCTCCTCGAGAGTGCTTTTAACTTCCATCCACTGTTTTTCTTTTGATGCGTTCGATGCTTTCCAGCGGTCGACTTCAGCACCCACGGCCGTGAGGGCCTCCTCGAGCCGCCGTTGGTCTCCTTGAACCCGAACACGCTCTTCTTCACGAACTTCAAGGCGAACCCTGTCCTTCATGCGTTGTTCTTGTTCTTCGCGCTGTGAACGTTCCTGCTGCCAGCGCTCGTTTTCAGTCTGCCAAGTCGCGACCTGGCTTTTTAGTTCTGAGTTTTCGGATCGGAGAGTGTTGCGCTCGTTTTGGGCTTCCTGGATAGAGCCCTTGAGCGTAACGTTAAGGTCTTGAAGGTCGCGGATCGTGGCCACGGCCCCCCGCAGCGCTAAGCGCGCTGCGTCGAGATCATTAATCTCTTTATATTGTTCATCGTCAAATGGATTCATTCTGTCCTCTTCATGCTTTTTCTCCAGGTTTTATGCTCCCCACGATGGGGCAAACGTCTACAACTCTCCAACTCTCCAACTCTCCAACTCTCAATAGTTTAGATCCGAACAAACAAATAGCAATACCACTCCAGGACGAAAGAGCGTCCCGAAGCGACTCGGCGGGAACTACACTATTGATGATAAGGGAAGGAAATTAGGAAAAGATTAACGATTTAATGCGGGAAAACGGACCGTAACCGAGGTCCCCCCGGTTGCCGGGCAGTCAAAATCAAGGCTGGCGCCGTGTTCGGCGAGAATCCGCTTAGCCAAATAGAGCCCTAGACCGGTTCCGTCTTCTTTGGTGGTGAAGAATGGGGCCGTTGCCTTGGCCAGGACCGCTTCCGGCATCCCGGAGCCCGTGTCGACGACAGAAAGGAGGACCCCTTCCGGTGTCGCGGCGGTACGAACCACCATTTTGCCCCCATTGGGCATGGCTTCAACAGCGTTTACAAGAATATTGTGCAGGACCGAGCGTAGATGCTGGGAATCGATCAAAATATTGGGGATTTCGCTTAATTCAGAGACCAGGTCAATTCCCTGTTTTAGACACAATTTATCGATCCAACGCAGTACGGAGGCAACAACTTCGTTGAGAGAGTCTTCCTTCAGGTGGGCTTTCCCGGTTTTAGCGAACTCAAGAAGGGCCAAAATCGATGAAGAAGCCTGTTTGGCATTACGTAAAATCATATCGAGATCTTCTCGAATGGCCGATTTGGGCTCGGAATCTTCGATCGCGAGTTCCGCAGTGCTCGAGATCACATGGAGCGGAGTCCGCATTTCATGCGCGAAGGCGGCTGTTACCCGTCCTACAGCACTGAATCTTTCCATTCGGACCAGCGATTCCCGTATGGATCGCTGTTCGGGTGCCTCACCAAAATCGTCTCCGGCCGGGGAGAGGTGGGCGATAAATCCTTCTGCCTGCTTGGAGAGACGTCTCAGAGACAGGGAAACGCGTTCTACGCTTCCATCGCCGCGGGCAAGCCGTGTTTCAAAATTTCCCAAAAACCCCTGTAGTTCGGCAGCCTCAAACGCTTGCACGGCATCTTTCTCATCATGGAAAAGAGACACTAAAGACTTGCCTTCAATGTCTTCCCGCGCCACGCCAAGCAGGGTTTGTGCGCCGCTGGACCATGCCTGAACAACATGATTGGCGTCCAATGCTGCGACCGCTTCATCACTATCAATGTAGGCCGCTTCAAACAAAAGTTCTTTGAGTCGATCTTCCATCGTGAATAGTATCGTACCTAACTATTGCGGCTCGCGTACTTATCCTCTACAATTTACATATGCCTAAATCCGAATCGACGACGGCGACGCCCAAGATCACCGAGGTTTCACCCGGGCTTTACAAAGTAAAGTCAACGAACCCAAAGGGGATGTTCCGCTTTGGACTTGGGAAGAAGCACGCCCAGGCGAATTCACTCTTTTTTGAGATCAACGGAAAGCGCCGCTTCGAAGTCGGTAACGATTGCGATACGTGCCACTTTTGGTTCAAGTGTGTCCAAGAGCCAAAAGCCTTCGCGGAAAAGAAAATCGTAAATCTGCCGAAAGCCATCTCGATGCCCCGCCCTGTAGACAAGAAGCTCGTACGGGACCTGGCCCCGATGATCGATTTGCAGGAAAAAGGCGAATATTTCGTCTTCAACACAAAGTTGAACTTAACGGGTCCTTACGGCTCAGAAGACGAGGAATCCTATTTCTATAACTCTGAATTCATGGAGATTTGGGATATCGAAGATCCGGCTTCAGAGGACTTGCTGTCCGCTTGGGAACATTACGAAGGCAAGACACCCCGGGTATTCCGTTATGATAACGGACTTCTCGAGAAGCAATTTGATTTCGTTATACCGCTTGTCCCCGCCCAGAAGCTTAAGCAGGAGAATATTCGCCTCTATCAGCAAATGATTCAAAGCGGCGATCGGCCGAAAGTTCTTTTGCTTGGAATGCTGCAGCGAGCGGTTCCCGAGAGCGTTTCAACGAACCAATCTAAGGTTCTGCACTCATTTTTCGCCTCTTTTGTCTTAGATGGGCATCATAAATTGGCCGCCTACCGGCGTGCCGGAGTGCCTGTTAACGCAACCGTTATTCTCTCCCAAAAGGCATCCAAGTATTTCCTCGTCGACGGTGAGCAAGCCCCTCCCCGGGCGCGATTCGAGGAGCGCTTGGGGCACCTCGTAGAAGAAGATTAGGCCTTAGGGCCTAGTCCCTTTAGGGCCATTCGCGACTGGCGGCCTAGGTCCATCCGGCACATCGTATTATGGATGAGGTGGTGTGCAGCAATCCCCGGCCATTCCCAGTTTACCGCGGCACTCGCGGTAGCCTTCCTCGTATCTCCCCTCTGCGCCCAATCCCCAAAATCCGATTCGGATTTGCGCGATGCCGTCGCCTCGCTCATCGCGGTTCCTACGCCGGTCCGGATGGCGGTAACGGCGCCTGTAATGAAGATGCCGCTTCCGTCGGTGCAGGAGCGTTCGACAATTGAGCTGATTTGGAGTGATTTTCGCAAGCAGTTGTCTCCGGACCCCGAACGGAAAAAGCCGGTTTCAATTCCAGTTCTTTTTGCCCAAACGGATGACCGCCTGAAAACGGTCGCAGAACGCCTGCCGAAGACGGTATTAGACGACAAGGCGAGAAAGCCGCTCGTGGAGCGCGTGATTCGTCTTCGCCGGATTCTCAAAAAAATCGGTCCGAATCAAAAAGCTTCTAAAAATTTAACCCTTCTTATTCGCCTTATTGATGGACTCGGAAACGCGGATGAGGAAAAGCTGAAATCCTTTGAAAAGCAGGTTGAATCCCTTGATGAGGCAAAGGCAGGTGATCCTGCGGTTCTATTGGCGCTTTTCGAGGGCGGTCAGGCATCGGATCCCTTTGCCGCGATGGCTTTACCGGTGGATATCCGCGGACTTTCCACTGGTGGAAAAATAGCGCC
>JBFIEP010000113.1:0-7078 GCA_041603335.1 Elusimicrobiota bacterium
CGAATGTTTCAAATGTTTCACTCCGGGACGATAAAGAATGTCGTAAAAAGGCCCAGACCGAATTAGGCCTAAAGAACTCTCCGAACTCCCCTAAAGTCCGTATTCCGTACGGAAGGCATGGTGTTTAATGCTTTCGTGCTCTCGTATAAGAAAATCGTCCCTTCACTCCTCGCGCTGGCCATCGCTGTCCAGCCCGCCCTGGTTCAAGCCCGCACCGTGACCCAGGTGGCGCCTCAGGCGCTCCCGACGACATTCGGCAATGCCGCCGCTGCCGTCATGGGACTGCGTGGGACAGGTGCGCCTACCTTAACACCCGGAATCACATCGTTAGGCCTGGAGAGCACACTCGTTTTGCCTGACGCCATGATCCTGCCCAATTCAGAAACAGCCGTTGCTGCACAAGAAGCAGCGGTCCTAACACAAAAACAAGTTTCGGCTGCTCCGCGAACACCCACCACGGTTTCCCCTAAAGCAGTTCAGGAAAAAACCGCGTTCACGAAACGAGTCGCGGCAATTTCCAAAGGCGTCGCAAGCGCTTCGAAAAATCTTCCAAAGCTCGGCGCCTCCCAGGCGCAGCCGGCCGCACGAAAACAATTTGCCCTCCTCACCGGGGGCTTGAGCAGCATTCAAACCCAAGCGGCCGATCTCGTCCCGGTCGGAACATCGATCGGGCATCTTACCACGGGTCTGAAAAAGGCGGGCACCCTCAACGCCGCGGACCAGGGAAAAACCCAACCGGACGCCTTCCGCGCCTCTCTCGATGAGGCAACCGTCGCAGAAAACAAAGAAGCGACCCCTAAAGGCTGGAAGAAGTACTTCAAATTCAAAATCTTCAAAGACCCCGAACGAAATGCCGCCTACTGGCGTTGGTTCATGGGTGAGCAAACAGTCATGGTCGGCTTCTACATGTACATGGTCGCCCTTCCCTTCTACATGCAGTCATTCACCGGAAATCTTCTCCGTGAAGCGGGACTCTTCGATTCCACAACGAAAGAGGCCCTGGCCGAACAGGTTCGGCAAAGCCGGGCGCTTTCGCGCATCGCCCATTGGGTCGCTCAGGCGATCGCCTATCTGGCTCTTCCCTTCTTTACCCGGGGAGACCACGGTCCCCGCCGGTGGATGGTCCGCTCAGCCTACGCCCGCGCAGCCCTTTATGCCGGCATCTTCGGACTCTTCTACGGAACCGGGATGGTCGGCCCAACGACCGCCCTATACATTCTCCTGGGTCTAATCGGTGCCGCCTCGTTCTTCCAGGGAATCGCTGTCACCATGTCCTCGGGCGCAGGGGCCCGGATCATGGGCGACAAGAGCGTCACTAAGGAAGAAAGAAAGACCGCTAACTCGATGCGGACCTTCGTCTCGGCAATTATCGCGATCGTAGCGCCTCTCATCGCCGGTCAAATCCTCGGCCTCGGGGAGCTCTTTGGAAAAGACGGCGGCGGCGGAGCATTGATTTACGGAATTTACGCCCTCACCGTCGGAGTTTCAGGTCTCATTTTCGCGTCCATTAAAATGCTCGCGAAGAAGAAAACCGCCAGTGAAATGACCGGCGACCAAGACGCACTGGGTGTCGAACCCGGAACAAAGGGATTTTTCGGAACTCTTAAGGGCATCGGCAAGTCGATGATGAGGGGCATTAAGCTCGTTTGGAGCAACCGCTTCCTGCGAACCATGCTCATGATCAATCTCGCGATGGCCCTGTTTACCGATCCTCTTATCTTTAACGCTTTACCGCAGTTCATGTCGCAGGTCCTTGCGGCAGATCCGAGTTCCATGACGGCGTTTGGCGGAATCCTTGGTTTCTTCATGGACTCCCCAGGCGGACTCTTCGCGTTGCTCATGACCTCTTCGAGCATCGGATCGGTTCTCGCCGCCGTCCTGGCCAAGCCGCTCGACAAGGTCTTCGGGCGCTGGTTTAAAACCGAAGAAGCGTTGACCATCCCTTACTACATCCTCGCCGCGCTTTCCGTCCCCGCGTTCTGGGCGATGATCATGTACCCGTCGGTTCTCACCGTCCTCGGTCTTTACGGTCTGCAGACCTTGCTCGGCGGATTCGTCGGACTGACCATGGTCGGCATCTACCAGAAGAATCTCGGTTCCTACAGCTCCAAGGAGATGAATCAGGTGTTGGCCGCCAGCTCGTTTGTGAGCATTCTCGCAGCCATCGCCTCCACCTACGCGTATGGGTTCCTCTTGGTCGATATTCCGCTCGCGACCATGCTCACTGTCGCCGCGGTGGCAACCACCGTTGCCGGGGCTTTGCGCCTCGCGGCACCGTGGCTGATGTTCACAAAGGAACAGCGCAAGGGGACCGACAAAAAGCCTCCGACAGACGGCTTCCAGCCGCAAGGCGTGCTGCCTCCGCTCGACTCCAACGAGACGCCGCATAACGTCACCGGGCCGTTGAATGTTAACCTCTAATTGAATAACAAAAAGGCCCGCCCCATTCCGGGGCGGGCCTTTTTTGTTTAAGAGCTTTAGCTTAGGGAAGGGCGTTTATCGTCGACGCCAAACCTTTCAGCGACATGAAGACCGAGTCGGGCTTCTTGAAAGCCGCACCCGGACCCCGCTTGGGGACCAAGGAGGCGACTTCGTCGACGTTGGTCACGTCTTCGCCGCGGCATCCCTCATCGGTGCAAACCTTCGAGCGGCGGCAGCTGTTGGCGCTGTCGTACACGAAGTCCTGTTCACCGCGAACGAGGATTCCCTCGATCTGACCCGAGATGCCGTTAAAGACCGCACTGCCCGAGTTCCCACCGTAGGTATCGAGGTTGGCGATGAAGTAACCGCTCTTCGTGTTGTCGCGTACATACGCTCCGCCGGCAATCTTCGTGGGAAGACCCGCCGGGTGACCGATCACGACCAACGGCGTTCCCTTGGCAGGAACCCCATCGCGGGTGATCTTCAGCGGCGCATGCCCGATAACGCTGCGGTCGAGTTCGATAATCGCCCAATCCGCGCCGCCGTTTTGAACCGTCTGACCGAGAAGCTTCTTACAGCTGTACACCTCGGAGGTCGGAACCGAACCGGGAGTTCCCTGTTCTTTATCGGTAATGCCGAATCCGAAGACGAACTTCGTGCCTTCACACGCGCTCTGGGAGCGGACGCAATGGCCTGCAGTCATGATCAGGTTTTCCCCTACTAAGGAACCCGAACAAAACGCACCGGCTTTTTGATCGCGAAACGGCTCGTCTTCGCAGAGATTGTAGGAATCGCCGTAGCTGCGTGAAGACAGCGTCGAGTTGCCGCCTTCCGATGACACGCCGCTGCCTTGGAAAAGGGCAACCGTGGAACCGGCCATCGCTTTCAGTTTGGGGCTTGAGACTTGATGCAGATCCAGACGATCGTCATCGCCATAGATTACGTCGGGACGCGCCTGCGCCGAAACCAATGCAGGGATGAGGGCCAGGCAAAGGGCCGTCAGGAAAAAGGACTTCGAAGACATATACCACCTCTCAGTTAGAGTTTACGGCCACGGCTAACTTCCACCACCCCGATTAGACCAAGTGGGGAAGCCGGGGTCAAGCCTAAAGTCCTAGTGATTTTTAGGCCCTTTGGTCCCTCCGGATCCCCTCAAAAACCTGCCTGTTAACAGCTGAGGATTTTAGTATCCTGTCGGCGTTATGAAGCTATTCTTCGCCGACACGGAAACGACGGGCCTGGACCCGATTAACAACGAGATGTTCCAGCTTGCCTTCCTTTTAGAGATAGAAGGGAAGGTGGCCGAGGAAGTGAATATCACCTTCCGCCCCGAACGGTGGGACAATATCAGCCCCGAAGCGTTGGAGATTACGGGTAAAACGAAGGAAGAACTGCGGTCCTACCCCCCAAAGGCAGAGGGGTATAAGAAACTCATGGCGATCCTAGGCAAGTATGTCGATCGCTACGACAAAACCGACAAGATGATCTGGATCGGCCAGAACCCCGATTTCGACGTACGCTTCCTTCGCACGTTCTTCCGCGAGATGAACGATAAGTATTTCGGCAGTTGGTGGGACCCGCGTCCGGCGGATTTGATCAGCTTGGCGGTGGCCTCAAAGACCCGCGGCGTTTTCAATCCTCCGAATTTCAAGCTGGGAACGTTGGCGGCGGAATTCGGAATCGAGTTTGATGCCCATGACGCGATGGCCGATGTCCATGCGACGCGTCAGGTCTGGCATCTCCTGGCTCAGAACATCAAACCCTCCAACGAGAACGTCCCGAAGTCCGCACCGGCGCAAACCGAACTCTTCTAAGCCATGCTTGAGACGCTAACCCGCGTCACAATCTTTTCCGGTTCGCTGCTTCTATTTCTCATTCAGCCGTTGTTTGCCAGGATGGTGCTTCCTTTATTAGGAGGGAGTGCCCAGGTCTGGAACACCTGCATCCTGTTTTTCACCACCATGCTCCTTCTCGGATACGCCTACGCGCATATCCTTTCTCTCACCCTCAGACTACGCACGCAATTGATCGTTCACGGCATTGTCGTCCTGGCCGGACTTCTCACCCTTCCGCTTGCTGTTATCTCAAGCAACGGGCCGCCGGAAGGAGCCATGCCGGTATTTTGGCTGCTCAAGACGATGGCGGCAGCGATAGGCCTGCCCGTATTTGCCCTCGCGGCGACATCCCCCCTCCTATCGCGTTGGTACGCCCATAGCGGCGAGTGCGACCCCTACTTCCTTTATGCCGCCAGCAACGCGGGTTCGCTTCTAGCCTTAGCCGCCTATCCGTTCCTGCTCGATCCCTTCTCCACCCTGGGCACCCAAACTAAACTCTGGAGCTGGGCCTACGCACTCTTTGCCGGACTCATCCTTCTGAGCGCCCTCAAACTCCAAGGAGAAGCGAAGCCCCAAGAGGCACTCCCCGATGAAGAGATGCCCCGGGGGCGCTGGTGCGCGCTCGCTTTTGTCGTCGCAAGCCTGATGCTCGGCGTCACGGCGCACATGACCCAAGAGGTACCGTCGATTCCGCTCTTATGGGTCATTCCGTTGATGCTCTACCTGCTCAGCTTCATCATGGTATTTGCGAAACGAAAGCTCATCCCCCATGACATCCTGGTCGCGTTTCTCCCCGTCTTAATCGGCGTGCTGGCGATCATCCTCTTTGTTCCGGTCCGGGTTCTCGGTTTCAGCCTGCACCTCCTTACCTTCTTTGCG
Source organism: Elusimicrobiota bacterium (assembly GCA_041603335.1). GTDB lineage: Bacteria > Elusimicrobiota > Elusimicrobia > UBA1565 > UBA1565 > UBA1565. The sequence continues at coordinate 5,136 of JBFIEP010000113.1, forward strand.
ACGGCCTTGGTCCTTCATGGGGAGCTCGCAAAACTACGGCCCTCAGCAGGACGCCTGACCGAATATTATCTTTGGATCGCAATCGGCGGCGCCCTCGGAAGCGCCTTCAACGCCCTGGCCGCACCGCTCGTGTTTTCCTTTATCGCCGAATATCCAATCGCGGTCGTTCTCTCCTGCCTTCTGCTTCCGCAAACGGCCCGCTATTGGTTAGCGCGGGATTTCCTCATTCCCCTTCTCATGGGGATCATCCTTGTTGCTTTGTTTTGGATCATGCCCCCCTTCGGGGACGCGCGCGACATCGTTATACGCGTGGTCCTGTTATTTTTCATGGCGATGGTTGCCGTCATGTTTAGAAACAACCGGCTGCGATTCGGCTTGGCGATTGCCGCGGTTCTCGCCGGGGGTTTTGCGGGCTTTCGGATGAAGGGCGTGGAAACAATGGCGCGCAGCTATTACGGGGCGTATCGGATTACACGAGTCGGCGATACCGAGCGCCTGCAGCTCTTTCACGGCACCACCATCCACGGGGCCCAAGATTGGAGCCTCAACGCACCCATTTCCTATTTTCATCCCGGAAGTCCGGTCGCGCACATTTTCTTAAGGACCATGCCGTCGCATGCCAAGGTAGGGGTGATCGGTCTCGGTGTAGGGGCCTTGGCGCATTACACGCGGGGTCGTCAGGATTTAAAATTTTTCGAGATCGATCCGCAGGTGGTCGCGCTTGCCCAGGACTCCCGTTACTTCTCCTTCCTGCAAAGAAGCAAGGATTCCTTAAAGGCTATTGATATTGTTGTCGGCGACGGCCGTCTCATGATCGCCCGGGAAGAACCGGCTTCATTTAATTTGATTGTCGCGGATGCGTTTTCTTCCAACGCGGTGCCGATTCATCTACTCACCCGTGAGGCGTTTGAAATTTATCTGTCCAAGCTCGCTCCCGGCGGGGCGATCCTTATGAACACGTCCAACCGGCATCTTCGGTTGAATGATATCGGGGCGGGGGCCGGGAAGTCCTTGGGGCTTTCCATGAAGTCCTGTCTCCGGCCTCCGTTATCGGTTCCTGATAAAAAGGCGGGAAAAGCGCGGGCGTCGTGGTTATTGATGGCGCGCACGCCTGAGGATCTCTACAAATGGACTGTTGGCGATTGCTGGGTGGCGCCTGAGCTGGAAGAAGACGCTCCGTTTTGGACGGATAGCTACGCGAGTTTACTGCCGTTTATTCGGTGGTGAGTTTTCTTGGATGGACGGGCACGGATGCGAGCCGTATGAACAAAAGACGCAGCAGTCTTTTTCTTTAGGACGCATAACTTCGGAACACTTTTCACATGTGTAAACTTGAAGGCATGCGTTTGTGGGCATCACTTCGACTTTTTGATGCTTGCATTTGGGGCATGTTACCGTTGATTCAAGTGTTGGCATTGGATTTCTTTAAGTTAACGCCCTTGCTCGGCCACCGGCACTATTGGGCTCCTTGTGGTGCCGTGTTGGCCGTAGCGGTTGTTAGGCTGGGGCAGTATTTTCATGTTTTTTCCGTTACCCAAGCAATGAAATTCATTACTCGATGAAAAGTTGCTGACGAGTGATGACTGTTAAGAATGAGTAAAGGCATGAACATCGCCGATATTATTAAGCTTTCAACATAAATCGAATACTTATTCGCCTTCCACCGCTTGGTCGCACGCATACTGAACAAAGCGAGGGTGAAAAATATTCCCCAAACCATCGTGACGGAGATGAAAACTATCGGGAAAATAGTCATGCCGACAGGATCTCTAGAAAACGCAAGAATGTTGAGGAATAAAGCGTAGCCGGCAGGGAAAGCGGCAAACAAAGCACTTCTTACAACTGGGCTATCCCGTTGAAATTTTTGAGAAATAGCGCGTGCGATTGTCAACAGCGTCAAGAAAATCGCTGCGAAGATAGCAAACACAAAAATATTCTCAAGA
>JBFIEP010000114.1:0-7069 GCA_041603335.1 Elusimicrobiota bacterium
GAGGCGGACTTCGTAGCCTTGTTCCGCAAGCACGAAGCTCAAAACTTCCCGGTAGTCTTTATTGTCCTCGACAACTAGAATCCGGCGCTTGCCGCGGCGGATCGGAACCACCGGGGCGGACCCTGAGTCTTGAAAACCTTTGGAGCTAAGATCCGGTCTGCGAATCTCTTTGACCGTTTCCTGGGCTTTACTGAAATCTATTTGAGAGTCGCCAAGTAATGCATCGAGTTCGGCGATCATATCATCCGGTTGGTTTTGTTTAGCTGTGCTCATACGGTTTCCTCTTGGCAATATCGTGTCTATAACAATCTTAACTCAGGCACCGGTCGATGTTATGGGTCCTTCGGTCCAATCTAGGATGTTATTTGGCCCACACTCTTCAGGACTAAAGCCCGGCACCCATCCTTTGCGGGGAGGGGGAGGAAAATACGCTATTTTTTAGAGAGAATTCGCACCCCTGGAAAAATCCGACCCCAACCGCTATCCTGGGGCTTGATGCCAAGATTGTCTCAGAAGGTTTCGCCTTCACTTTACGGCCGGATGAAGTTGGCGCGTTTGCTCGAAATGAGCGACGCGGAACTGGGTGTCATGGCCGGTAAGCTGGAAAAGGATTCCCGGTTTGAGAGGCTTATTAAGGAAGGGGCGCTTTCAGTGAAACCGTTTTCCCGCGCTTTTTTCGCGACGCGCAAGTTTGCGGGTCAGTCTTTGACCAATGCGGCAGAAGGTGTTCCTGCGTTGCTTGACGCCAATGCAGGACCCGTTGCCCTAATGAAAAAGATCGGTCAGAAGAAGCTGCAGGCGCTTTTTTTATCCGACGCTCCTATCACCGATAAGCAGAGGGCAAAGGAAACGGGATTGAGTCTTGGCGATGTCGAGCAGCTGCGCGACTTTCTGGACCAGGTCTTTGTGCGTGAGGAATTTGCCGAGAAGCCGGAGGCGGCCGCACCGAAAATTTTTAGTACAGTCGCCGGAATTATTGTGGCTGAGGGGCGTCCCGCGCTTCGGTTTTTCAATAGGGATGTGTGGAAGGGGCGGTACGCGATCGATGAGGATCGTCTCAAGGTGCACATGCATAGCCTTGCCGTTGAAGAGCGCGGGCGTATGGAAAAGTATCTCTCCCGCTTGTCGCATGTAGACCGTCGCAAAACGACGTTGTACCGGGTGCTTGAAACCCTTATGGAATCCCAGTCGGCATTTTTGATATCCGGAGATCCGTGTCGTCGCCAAGCCCTGACGCAGCGCTCGCTCTCGACGGCGGTCGATGCAGATCCCAGCGTTATTAACCGCCTTATCGCGAACAAAGCGATTGAACTTCCTTGGGGGACCGAGGCCCCGCTAAAATGTCTGGTGCCGAGTGGAAAAACCCTCGCGCGAGAGGTTGTCGGCGCGTTGGCAAAAGAGCGTGGTGAGCTTTCGGATGAAGGGCTGCGCACGGTATTGGCCGAGCAGTATCAGATTCATCTCTCCCGTCGTTCAGTGGCTCAGTATCGATCGGACCTTGGCCTCGGCGGGAGAGGCTGCCGGTGAACCTGGTCCTTGAGTGGCCGATTGGGGTCGCGCTTGCCTCTGCGGGGCTCAACGGCGTCATCGGAGCGCTCGCTTGGGTGCGTTCGAGAGGTCAGCCCCTTTATCGCGCGCTGGCGCTCATGAGTCTTTCGTTTTCGTTGTGGAGTGTCGGCTACCTTTGGGCGTGGCCAACATTTATCGATCCGTTTTGGATGAAAATGCTCTTTTCTCCGACGGCATGGCTCCCGGGTGCAGCGTTATCGTTCGCGTGGTGTTTCACGGGTTTGCCGCCGCGGCAGCGCCGCTTGCGAACCGCGCCTTTGTATGCCGTTGGGTTTCTCGCATTAGGTCTCATGTGGGCGGGACGCATTTCTCTCGAGCAATTTCGCGCGGCTTTTATTATGGGTGCTGTGCCGATATTTGGAGGTGTGTTGTATTTGCTGACGGTGCATTGGTGGGCCGCGCCCCATGGTGCCGAACGCAACCGCCGCGGTTATTTTCTCGCCGCCTCTTGGATAGCGATTGTCGGTTGTTTTTCCGATTTCATCACGTCATTTTGGCTGCCGTTTATGGCAGCGGCGAATACCGGTCTCGTTTTGTATGCGTTGATAGTGCTGCTGGCAATCGAAAGGCATCACTTGATGGATCTCCGCGCCGCAGCGGGGCAGGCGGCCGCATTGATTGCGGGTTCCAGCGTGTTGGCGGGAGCTCTCGCAGCACTCGCGTGGGTGACGCGTCGGGTTGACGGTTCATTGTTTCTCAACTTCTTCGTGGTGAGTATCGTACTCGTCGTGGTACTCCCTCCACTATGGAGTAACGCCAACCAGGCTTTTAACCGGCTGTTCTTCGCGCGCCAGAGTAAGCGTGAGCGCGCGTTGGAAAATCTCGATAGTGCGTTGACGGATGCCGGTTCCCTTCTGGCGATTGAGCGTGCGATTGCCGTGGTGGTGGCCGCTGAGTGGGGCGCAGAAACCGTCGTTATGTGGGATGAGACCAGGCTTGCCGGTTTGGAGCCCGGCCTTGGACTTGCGCCCGATGTCTATGCCGCGTTAATTGCGTCTCCTGCGGTATGGACGGAATCTTCTCTGGAGAGGGAAAATTCGAAGTGGGCCGCAGCACTTCGCACCGCGCTCGAGGATAGGGGGATGCGGGTAATTGCGCCGATCATGGATGATCAGCAGTTGCTGGGGGCCGTGATGTTCGGCCCGCCGGCTCAGGATTTTTATGACCTCGCGGCGTTGCGGTGGATTCGCCGTGTTTCCCAATCGGCAGCCCGATCCGCGCACGCGGTGCAAACAGCCCAAAGGCTCATCCATTCGGACCGTCTCGCCCAGATGGGAACGCTTGCCGCGGGGATTGCGCATGAAATTCGCAACCCCCTCAGTGCCATGCTGGGCGCGGTTGAGGTGATGCGGATGGACCCGCCGGAAGAGCAGAGAAAAGAATTTTTAGGCGTTCTCAAAGAGGAGGTTATGCGTCTCGACGGAATCTTGACGGAACTTATTGATTATTCCTCGCCTAAATCACGCGAGGCCCATTGTGATTGGGCTAAGGTGAGAGAGCGTGTTCTTAAATTACTGGGTCCGGATTTGCCGGATGGACTAACCCTCGAAATCGCCGAAGGATCGGCAAAGTTGGGTGTATCGGGTCCGCATCTGCAGCAAATACTGATCAATCTCATAAAGAATTCGGTTCGAGCGATAGACGGAAAAGGGACGGTGAAGGCAGCGGTCGTCGAAAAAGGCGGCATCGCGACGTTATGCGTCGCCGACGACGGTCCCGGGATTCCGCCCGGCGTGTTGCCGCGTTTATTTACCCCATATGCGTCCCTGGCGCCTGGGGGAACTGGTTTGGGCCTGGCCACTGTACGGCGTTTAGCTGAACTGTATGGGGGGCGGGCTTGGGCGGAGAATCCTGGAAAAGGCGCTCTCTTTTCCGTTGAGCTTCCTTTGGCATAAAAAATGATCTTCCTTCCCGGTGGGGGAGGGGTTCATGAAAAAAACGATTTCATTCGGTCTCGCCGTTTTATCCGGGATATTTTTGGCGGCGGCATTTCCGCCCTATTCCTATTGGTTCTTGGGTTGGATTGCTCTGGCACCGCTGCTGGTCTCGGTCCGCCGGGCGGCTGATGTGCGCGAGGCGGCCAATCTTGGGGCTGTAGCCGGACTCGTATTTTACGGCTTCACGATGCGCTGGCTGGTTTCCGTTTTTGGAGTCACGGCCGGCGCGTTCTGGTGTGTGTTCGCCCTTCAGTTAGCGCTTTTTTCCGCTCTCCTTAAGAAGTGTCAGGGTTTTGGCGTATATCGTTGGGTCGGTTGTGCGGGAATTCTGTGGGTCGGTATCGAGTACTTCCGTTCGGAAATCTGGTGGCTTGAATGTTCGTGGCTCGCCCTCGGGTATAGCCAGGGCGGCTCGGAAGCTGCGATTCAAAGCGTTCGACTATGGGGAGTTTACGGTCTGTCGGGAATTCTCGCCGCGACAAGTGCCGCATTATCGCTTCTCCCTGAGAGAAAGCGCATTCCCTCCGAGCTCGCTGTGGGTTTTGCGGCGATGCTTCTCTTTCTGGGGCAGCGCCGGGTTCGCGAGCAGGAGGTTGAACGGGGGCGGGCAATAAAGGTGGCTCTCGTTCAGAGTGAGCGTTTCGATATGAATGTGATGGCGGATTTAAGCGTGCAGGGCGACGCGAAGAACGCAGATCTTGTCGTGTGGCCCGAGTACGGTTTTAATGTACGGCCCGAGCAGCGGGGGCAGTATCGCCGCTTGCTTCATCAGAAGCTAGGTGCCTCCCGTGCGGTCGCTGTTTTGGGTGCCGCTGAATTTCCGGAAGAAAAAGGTGATTCGATGTCCAATTACGCATGGGTCATCGGCTCAGACGGGAGTGATCTGGGGCGTTACGATAAGTCGCACCCGATTCCGTATATCGAGCACCTCTTGCCTGCCAATCCCGATCCTCGTCCTATTGATACGGAGCTGGGTCGGCTTGGAATCCAGATTTGCTACGACCTGGATTTCGAGGACGGCGCGAGGAGGATGACGAGAATGGGCGCGGGTATTCTGGTCGTTCCTAATATGGACCCATCGGAGTGGGGGGAGACCCAGCATAAACTCCATTCGGCCATGGCGCCGTTTCGCGCGGTGGAGTCGGGGCTTTGGATTGCAAGGAGTGCATCCTCGGGGATTTCCCAAATTATCGATCCTGTGGGTGTTGTTCGCGCCTCTTTGCCTTACGGGGAAGAAGGTGTGCTTGTTGGGACCGCGTATGTGAATCAAGGTGGGACGCCTTATACCGCTGGAGGCTGGCTGGTGGCCCCCATGTGTACGTTCGCATCGGGAATGCTTGTCCTGTGGTTGGGTGGAATTAGTTATCCTACTCGACGATGGATCCCATTGCGATCTCGCGAAGCCTCGTCCGTGATTTAAAGCCGAAGCGCTTTAAGCCGCCGGTCGCGTATGTGTATAACCCTCTCGACTATGCCCGTCGTTCCCACGAGCTTTTTTTGAAAACGTGGGGCAACGGGCCTCGCGAGATCCTATTGCTCGGTATGAACCCCGGGCCATTTGGGATGGCGCAGACCGGTGTCCCTTTTGGAGAGATCTCTCTTGTCCGGGATTGGATGGGAATTGAAGCCCCGGTGGGAAAGCCTCCTAAAGTACATCCTAAGCGCCCGATCGACGGGTTTTCTTGTGTGCGAAGCGAGGTTAGCGGGAAGCGTTTGTGGGGATGGGCGAAGGAACGCTATGAGACGCCCCAAAAGTTTTTTAAACGTTTTATGGTGGTCAATTTTTGCCCTCTCGTTTTTATGGAGGAGGGCGGTAAGAATCTTACTCCCGATAAACTCCCCGCACGGGAGCGGGATGCCGTTCTCGATATTTGTGATAAGGCATTACGCTCACTTGTGGGTTATTACCGACCGAAATGGGTGGTCGGAGTCGGTGCCTGGGCCGAGAAGCGTGCACGTTTGGCCTTAGGCGAAGACGGCCCCAAGATCGGGACAATCCTTCATCCCTCCCCGGCAAGCCCGATCGCCAATCGTGGCTGGGCTCCCCAAGCAGAAAAGGGCTTCGCCAAACTCGGCATCCGCCTTTAGGATTTCGTCAGGCTCTTGTAGTGGATGCGTTTGGGTGTTGTGTCTTCGCCCGTGCGTTTCTTGTAGTCGGCTTCGTAGGCGCTGTAGTCGCCTTCGAACCAGACAACCTTGCTGTTTCCTTCAAACGCGAGCATGTGCGTCGCGATGCGGTCTAGGAACCAGCGGTCATGGGATATAACCACCACGCAGCCCGCAAAAGAAACGATGGCTTCTTCAAGCGCGCGTAGGGTGTGGATGTCGAGGTCGTTGGTCGGTTCGTCCAGGAGTAGAACGTTTCCCGGACTCTTGAGTAGGCGGGCCATATGAACGCGGTTGCGTTCGCCGCCTGAGAGAACGCCGACTTCCCGTTGCTGGTCGGAGCCCGTGAAGTTGAAGCTGGCGACATAGCCGCGTGATTTAACTTCGCGTTTTCCGAGTTGGATCGTATCGGCACCGCCTGTGATCGATTCAAAAACCGATTCGTCGGGTTTAAGATCGGAGCGTTCTTGGTCAACGTAGCTGAGTTTCACCGTATCCCCAACGCTGAATTCGCCCGAGTCGGGTTTCTCTTGACCGGTAATTAATCGGAAGAGTGTCGTTTTCCCGGCTCCGTTGGCACCGATGACGCCTACGATCCCGCCGCGCGGAAGCTCAAAGTCGAGATTTTCAAATAACAGCTTGTCGTCGTATGCTTTCGAGACGCCATTGGCATGAATGACCTTATCTCCGAGCCGCGGTCCCGGCGGGATGTAGATCTCCAGATCCCGGCCCTTGGCGTCCTGGTCTTGTTCAAGCATCTCTTCGTAATTCTTGAGGCGGGCCTTGCTCTTCGCTTGGCGGCCTTGTGTGCCGGCGGCGACCCAATCTGCTTCGCGCGCGAGGTTTTTGAGGTAGTTCCCTTTTTCTTTCTCTTTCTTCCTGAGCCATTCCTGTTTTTGGATCAGCCATTCCTGGTAGTTGCCTTTCCATGGAATGCCTTCGCCGTTGTATAGTTCGAGAATCCAGGAAGTAACCTTATCGAGGAAGTATCGATCATGCGTGCAAACGATAACGGTTCCTGCATAATTCTTCAAATGGTTTTCGAGCCAGCCGACCGTTTCCGCGTCGAGATGGTTCGTGGGTTCATCGAGAAGCAGAATATCCGGCTTCTGGAGTAGAAGTCTGCACAGCGCGGCGCGGCGGCGTTCTCCGCCGGAGCATTCGGAAATTTTTTGTTCCCCGGGAGGGCACCGCATCGCGTCCATTGCGAGTTCCAATGTGTGGTCGAGTTCCCAAGCCCCCGCAGCCTCTATCTTGTCCTGGAGTTTCCCCTGTTTATCGAGGGCTTTCTCCATTGCGTCGGGATCCATGTCATCGGTGAAGGAGTTTGAAATAGCTTCGTATTCATCCAGGAGTGCCTTAGTTTCCGCTACGCCTTCTTCAACAATTTCCTTTACCGTTTTTGAATCGTCCAGCTCGGGCTCCTGTTCGAGTAGGCCGATCGTGTAGCCCTTGGC
>JBFIEP010000115.1:0-7053 GCA_041603335.1 Elusimicrobiota bacterium
AGCAGGGGGTCTGTTTTAGCGAGTACCGAGAAGTACGGCTCGGAGCGCTTCTTCTTAAACCAAGACTCCAGCGTCTGAAACGATTTGGCTGAGGGCGCCGCCTTCCCCGCAAAAATAGGAGAGACGTGGAAATCGATCCAAAACGGACAGGCGTAGCCTGTCAGGCCCGGGGCAGGCTTGAACTTCCAATGTTTTGCAAGGCGATCACAAAACGAACGATAAGCACGAATAGATTCCACGCCCGTATTATACCCGTGATACAATAGGGAGGTGAAGCATCCTCCCTCCGCCCTTCGAAGTTTCCCTGAAATTGAAACGCGAATTTCGGGAAAACGACTTTTACTCGGTCTGGACTTTGACGGCGTTCTTGCCCCGATTGTAGGGGTTATTCCCAATGCCGCCGCCGGCCGGCCAATCCAACGGATTTTACGGTCTCTCGTTCAAAAGAAGAAAATCAAGATCGCGATCGTCACGGGCCGACGGCTTGGGCAGATTAAGGAAAAACTCCCGATAGAGGGACTCGCGTATTCGGGGAATCATGGACTGGAAATAGAAGAAGGCCGGTTCAAATTCCTTCACCCTAAGGCGAAGTTGGCCGAAAAGATTGTTCCCGACCTCGCCGATAGACTTGAAATCGCTCTAGCCGGCTGTCCCCGGGCGGAAGTGGAGCGGAAAGAAATATCGCTCTCCATGCATACCCGCCGCTGCACTCCAAAGGCTGCCCACAGAGCCGAGCGCATAACGCTTGGAATGGTCAAAACTCTCTCACGCCATATACGCACGCATACCGGGAAACGGGTCGTTGAAATCCAGCCGAATGTAGAATGGAATAAAGGCGACGCCTTCGAGATTCTCCACAAGCGAATCGGCGGGATCCCGATTTTTCTAGGTGACGATTTTGGAGATGAACCCGCATTTTCGGTTTCCAACGCGAAAGGCGGTTTCGGAGTTCGAGTTTCCCCCCGCAAAGAAACGAACGCCCGTTATTGCATTCCATCGCAGCGGGGCGTCCTGCGTTTTCTCGAACGAATTAAAGAAACGCTTTGATTGCCGAGAGGGCCTCGGCGTCTGAGTCTTTCTGCGTGATCCCGGTTTCTTTCGTCCGCTTCACGGTAATATTCAGGGAGTGATTCCCCGTCTCAACGACATGAAGGGCCTTCTTCGCCTTCATCGTCTTCATCACGCGCTTAAGAACATCCAGCGGGCACAGCGGATCCCGGGTTCCCGAGACGAATAAAATAGGAGTGCGCAGTTTTTTAAGAACCGCATCGCGCAAATCGCCCTTCGGAGACCGTAAGGGATACCCCAAACACACCAAGGCATCGACATCCTCCTCGAGGGCGAGATGACACCCGACCCGCGATCCCATTGATTTCCCGATCAGCACGACGCGCTTAAACCCTTTCCGCTTCGCGAGAAGAATTTCCCGATGGGCTTCAATAAGTTTCGGAAGCTTATCGGGCGCCTTACGCCCTAACTTCATGTAGGGATAATCGAAGGAGACGACAGTTCCGAGCTTCGACAATTGTTTTTTCCATCCCTTCATCCAATCGGATGAGGAACCGACGCCGGCACCATGGGCGAAAAGGAAAAGGGTCTTCATTGCTTTCGATAGTCCGCTTCTTCGCGTTTATCATAATGACGCCGCGGGTTATGCATGACAAATCGAACCTTCGCCTCGAGACTATCCGGGGACGCATTGAAATCCCGAATTTCATAGGGAGTTAAGGTCATATGGAGTTCGGAGATTTCGCCGTCTTTCAAAGGGATCGACAACCAGAGCCGTCCCTTTTTATCCTCCTCTACGGAAAACCGGCGCGCGCTATCTTCGTAGAGGGTAATCATCGCCATGCGGCGATTAAATCATTTAAAGAGCAAGCGCGGCTTGAACCAAACTCAAATGAGTGAAAGCCTGGGGGTAGTTGCCCAAAGCGGTCCCGTCGGCCCCAATCTGCTCTGAAAAGAGTCCCAACGGTCCGGAGCGCTGCAGTAAACGCTCAAAGGCTTTACGCGCCTCAGCACTTTTTCCCGCACGCGCGAGAGCCTCGACATGCCAAAACGAGCAAATCGTAAACGTCCCTTCCTCCCCCTCCAAACCATCGATTCCTTCCGTGCAGCTGTAGCGGTAAATCATTCCATGGTCGCCAAGATCCTTTTCAATCGCCCGGATCGTTGAAAGGACACGGGGATCTTTCGGGCGGAGAAACCCTAGAAGACCGATCTTCAGTGCGCTCGCGTCAAGCTGCGGATGGTCGTAGGCCTGTAAAAAGGAACCGCGTTTCACGCTATATCCGCGGCTGAGAATTTCCCGCCGCAGCGCACGCCTCTCGGCCCTCCAGACCTCCGCTTTATGTTCCCATCCAAAGCGGGACGAGAGTCTGACTCCCCGATCCAACGCCGTCCAACAAAGCACCTTGGAATACACGAAATGACGCGGAACTCCCCGAATCTCCCAGATTCCCTCATCGGTACTCCGCCACAATCGGCACACGGCATCGATTAAGCGCGGGACCCGGCGGATAAGAGATGCCGGGACCGCTGCTTTCATACCAACAGCATTTAAAATCGTATCGAGCAATTCTCCATAAATATCGAGTTGGAGCTGATTGTAGGCGCCATTTCCAATTCGCACAGGTGAGGATCCGCGATATCCCGATAAATGCCCGAGCTCTTTCTCGGTCAGGCGCCGCTTGCCGTCAATGCCGTACATGATTTGAATCGGCCCTTCAGACAAGCGCGCATCAACCCAGCGCAGGAATGCCTCCGCTTCCTCCTTCATGCCTAGAGCTAAAAAAGCATCGGCCGTAAAACAGCCGTCTCTTATCCAAGTAAAGCGATAGTCCCAATTACGGACTCCGCCAATCCCTTCAGGGAGACTTGTCGTTGGGGCGGCGACGATGGCCCCGGTCGGGGAATACGTCATGAGTTTCAACGTAATCGCCGAGCGAAGCAGTTCCTCGCGATACGGTCCGTCTGCGCGCACCCGTCCACTCCACTCCTGCCAGTAACGCAATGTTCGATCGAATGCATCCGGGGCCGCGTCTCCAAACGCGAGGTCGCAGGTCTGCCCCGCCGTCATCGTCCACGATGAGGACGCGCCTTTTCCTCGGCGCAGTCCGTAATCAAACGCCGGGGCGCAGCGCATACTTACCTTAACAGACCCTGAAACACAGCGAAGCTGCCGAACCAATACGGGATCAGGTGCCAATGGATCCATAAAATCGATTAATTCAAGGACGCCAGTCGGCGTCTTGAAACGTGTTTTCAGAATCGCCGTGCCTTCCACATAGCTTTGCTTTCCAAGCTCACCCGATGCGGGGCCGACTCTAAATCGTCCTCCCTTCTTGTCATCGAGGAGAGCGCCAAAGACCGAAGGTGAATCAAATCGCGGAAGACACAGCCAATCAACCGAACCATCCGGGCCGATTAACGCTGCTGTTCTTGTATCCCCTACGATGCCGTAGGCGTCGATGGCGTGAATCATCAAGATATTGTCGCACGAAACGGGACGGGGCCGATAGTGGTAGAATTGTTGCCAATGAAGCAGCTTATCGCCCTGCTGGCCCTTTCGTCTCTCGCGGCATGCACTTCGGATCGAGATCCCCTGGAAAACGGACGCGCGCAATACCTCGCAGCCGGCTGCGCGGCGTGCCACGCCGTCAATGGGCGGGGCGGTCGGGTCGGGCCGGATCTTTCCCTTGTTGGATTTCGTCGAAATTCTCAATGGCTAGACCAATGGCTCCAAGACCCGAAGGGCTGGAAGCACGACGCCCGTATGCCGGGATTCAAACTCGATTCCGGAACCCGCAAAGCGGTCGTCGCCTATCTCGCCTCGCTCCAACAATGGGACGGGGCCGAGACCGGGAAGGCAATCTACGCTAAAGCCGGCTGCATTGCCTGCCACGGCATTCGGGGTCAAGGCGGCCATCCCAACAACAATGTAAAAGGAGACGTCATCCCCGCGCTCGATGCGGTTGTCGGGACCTATACGCGGGAAGAACTCGTCGCTAAAATCCGCCGCGGCGCTGCCGCGCAGGCCGATGACCCTTCAAAACCCGAACCGCTTGTACACATGCCGGCGTGGGGAAAAATTCTATCCGACAAAGAACTCGACGCAGTCGCGGCATACCTGGAGACGATCGCGATTGAAACGCCTGAAGAAGAGGAATGGTAATGGAAATCGATTTTAAGATTTGGGCGGAGCTCATTACCCGCTGGGTTCACGTCATCGCTGGAATCATGTGGGTCGGTCAAACCATCCTGTTCCATTGGATGGAACGCGTCCTTGTCCCTCCCGCCGAAGACCATCCGGATAAATCAAATATTGCGGGTGAACTATGGATGGTGCATGGAGGCGGTTTCTACCTCGTAGAAAAACAAAAATGGCCCCGCATCATGCCGCAGACGCTTAACTGGTTTAAATGGGAAGCGATGAGCACCTGGCTGAGCGGAATGATGCTGCTCATGCTTATTTACTGGACGGGCGCCCCCTTGCTCGACTACGGCAGTGAGCTCTCACGCCCTGCGGCCATCGGAATCTCCATTGGCGTATTGGTCGGCGGGAGGCTTGTCTACGACCTGATTTGGAATTGGTCCCCGATCAGAGAAAACCTCTTGGTCGGAGGTGCCATCAGCTGGGCGCTCGTTGTCGCCCTCACCTATTGGCTAGGAACGGTTTTTTCCGACCGCGCGGCATTCCTCCACATCGGGGCGATGTTTGGAACAATCATGGTATCGAGCGTATGGATGATCATTATCCCGAACCAACATAAGATGATCAAGATTGCAAAGGAAGACGGCGAACCCCAGCCGGAGCTGGGAGCGCAATCGAAACGCTGCTCCATCCACAACACGTACATGTCGGTCCCTCTGATTTTCACGATGCTCTCAACCCACTATCCCGAAACAACGTATGGATCGGAACACGGCTGGGCCGTCATGGGAGTGCTGTTATTGGTGGGATTTGGCGGGGCGAAACTAATTAGGGAAAAATTGTAGAACGTATTAGCTGAGTATTACCTTATCGCACGTTCTCCGCACGCCGCTACGTCGGCGGGCGAAATATTAACCCAATACTTCATTCAGCTTTTCATGCAGCTGTTCAATCGTAAACGGCTTCTGAAGCGTAGAAACCGCGCCCGACATCATCGCAATCCCTTTCTCCCGCACCGTATCGCGCGCGGTCATGATGATAATCTTAGAGGCTTCAATCCCCTGATTCTTGGTCAGTTCCAGGGCTACATGATATCCGTCGGTTCCAGGCATCATCACATCGAGAAGAACACCGTCGAAGCGCTGAGTCGCTGCAATCTTCAGGGCCTCATCGCCGTTTTCAGCCGGTGTAACATCGTAGCCCTGCTTGGGCAAATCGAGCATTAAGAGCTCGCGAAGCGCAGGATCGTCATCCACAACCAGAAGTTTTTTTCCCTCGCCCATCGCTCCCCCTTAAATCCCGCTCTTCTTAGCCCGGAAAACACTTCGCACATGCGCGCGAATCCGGTCCACGGTATACGGCTTCATCATGAAATTGTCGGCACCCAAATTCAAGGCAGCCACTTCATCCCGGTCATCACCCGTATCCCCAACAACACAAACAACAGGGCGCGCGTCTCCACAATAGCTGCGAATTCCCCGAATCAGTTTGTAGCCGTCCATCTGGGGAATAGTCAAATCAAGTAAAACCAAATCGGTCGTACGCGAGGTGTATTCCTTAAGGGCTGTCACGCCATCGCCTGCTTCGAATACCCGGAGTCCCAGTCCTTCCAAGGAAGTCCGCATAACACCGCGCAAACGCGGATCATTATCGACGACCAATCCTACCGGGGTGTTGTCTTCCCGCGCGGGAGGCGGCTTGGGGTCTCCGATAACACTCTTATAAAAGGCCTTTTCTTCCTCGGACAAAGGCGTCTCCAGACGGGTTGACGGGCGAATCGCTTTCGCTCCCCCCACGACACCCGTTCTTGCGCCACGGACTATTTCATCAGCCATACCGTGTAAAGATAAGCCTTCCCCGCCCTGCTGTCAATGCCCTTCCTGTCGCAAAATCGAATTTAAAATAGCTACAATTCTTCCATGCCCGATAAAATCACTAAATCTGACGACGAATGGCGCGAAAAGCTCACCGAAGCCCAATTTGCGGTCACCCGAAAGAAGGGAACAGAACCCCCTTTTTCCGGGGAATTGCTCGAGAATAAAGAGGAAGGCGTCTACACGTGTGTTTGCTGCGACGCGGAACTCTTCCGCTCCTCCACAAAATTCGAATCGGGTTGCGGCTGGCCCAACTTTTGGGAACCCCTTTTATCCGGAAATGTACGCGAAGTTCAGGACTTGAGCCTAGGGAGAGAACGGACTGAAATCGTCTGCGCCGCTTGCGATGCGCACCTTGGACACGTCTTCACCGACGGTCCAAAACCAACAGGCCTGCGCTACTGCATTAATTCACTCTCTCTTAAATTCGAGAAAAAATGAAAACCATAGGCCTCATCGCCGTACTGACAATACTTGCGGGGTCCTCCGCTTCAGCGGAAGGCTTCCGTGTGCGGGCGCGCGAGCGCTTTCAAACCGGGCACTACAACGCCGGAGACGGCAACGGCCGATTCGCGTTCAACGGCTTTGCCTCGGCGGTGGATCTCTGGTACGAAAAACCGTTCGATTGGTCGGCAGGACTCACCGTTCAACGCGGCGGACTCAACCGCAACGCCGGGGATGGGCGGGCCAATACAACAACATTAGGCCTAGAAGCCAAGGTTTTCCCCGTGAAAGACCTCAGGGTTCCGCTTTTTGTCCGTGCAGGAATTCTTGTAGAAGCCTTTGATCGGTCAGGAAGTGATCCCGCGCGTTGGTCCCCCGGGATCGCAACAAGCGCCGGCGCAGAATTCCTGGTCAAGCGCATCGGCATTGCACCCGAATTCGGCTTACGTTCCTTTTGGGGGCCCTCGGGCCGCTACCACACCTCGGCAACCTTCGCTATTGGCGTGCATTTTTACCAGATTGGCGGACTCTAACTCCCTACGCTCCCCCAGTTTCGCTCGGCCCCGTGAGGGCCGGAAGGCG
>JBFIEP010000116.1:0-7045 GCA_041603335.1 Elusimicrobiota bacterium
AACAAGACCCGCTTCCTCATCAACCCGACCGGAAAGTTCGTCGTGGGCGGCCCGGTTTCGGATTGCGGCCTCACGGGCCGCAAGATCATCGTGGACACCTACGGTGGATGGGCCCCGCACGGCGGCGGCGCGTTCTCCGGCAAGGATCCAACAAAGGTCGACCGCTCCGCTTGCTACATGGCGCGCTACGTCGCGAAGAACATCGTCGCGGCCGGCCTCGCCGAAGAGTGCACCGTACAGCTCGCCTACGCCATCGGCGTCGCTGAGCCCGTCGGCCTCTATATCGATACTCACGGCACGGGCCGCATCGACGAGACCCGTCTCTCGAATATCGTGCGCAAGCACTTCAAGCTCACACCGAAGGGCATTATCGACACCCTCAAACTCCGCCGCCCCATATTCCGCAAGACGGCCGCCTACGGCCACTTCGGACGCAGCGAGTTTGAATGGGAGAAGACGAACAAAGCCGCGGCGCTCAAGAGCGCGGCCGCCCCTGTAGGGCGTTTGTCTTCCAACGGCAAGGCACGCCGCAAGCACGCGGTGCTGGCAGCCTAACGGATTACACCATGGAGAGAATCGAACCAACACGGCAGCTAGCACTCAAGATCTGGTGGTCGTTTATATGGCGGGCCGTCATAATGGCCGTCGTTGCCGGATTCCTGGTCGGCGTTGTTTTCGGAATCATCTCCATGATCCTCACCGTCAACCCCCAGGCCCTCAATGGAGTCTCCGGACTCCTAGGGCTGGGGGTCGGCGCTGCGGTTTCAATCGAAGTGATGTACCGGATTCTTAAAAAGAAATTCAACGGTTTCGAGATCGCCCTGATCCGAACCGAAGACTCAGATCTATAAGGGAGGGCCTATGGCCGGCATCGATAAGCGTGTCTCGAACGTGGAAGAAGCAATCGCCGACGTCGAGGACGGCGCAACCATTCTTATGGGAGGCTTTGGCGTTTGCGGGCTTCCGGAAAACCTGATCCGCGCCCTGCGCGATAAGGGAGTAAAAAACCTCACCCTCGCCTCCAACAACGCGGGCCTGGATGAACACGGCATCGGCCTCCTGCTCAACAACGGACAGGTCAAGAAGATGATTCTCTCCTACGGCGGGGAATGCAAGGCGTTTGAAGAGATGACGCTCAGCGGAAAACTCGAGGTGGAGTGGACCCCTCAAGGGACCTTGGCCGAGCGCATCCGCGCGGCGGGTGCCGGAATCGGAGGCTTTTTCACACCGACCGGCTTTGGCACGATCGTCGCAGAAGGGAAGGAGACACGCGAGATCGATGGACGCGGCTACGTTTTCGAAAAACCCCTCCACGCAGACTTCGCCTTCGTCAAAGCCCACAAAGCGGACCCGATGGGCAACCTGATTTTCCGCCGCACCGCCCGAAACTTCAACCAGATCATGGCAACAGCCGCAAAAGTCGTCATCGCCGAGGCGGAGGAAATCGTCGAAACCGGCGGCCTGCACCCCGAACAAATTCACACCCCCGGAGCCTTTGTCAGCCGCGTTCTCAAAGGTGAAAAATACGTAAAGCACATTGAGAAGGTTACCGTGCAGCCTAAAGCAAAAGCGGCGGTCCCCTCATGAGCGACGACATCCGAACCCGGATCGCAAAACGCGCCGCGAAGGATCTCAAACACGGCGACATCGTTAATCTCGGCATCGGCATTCCGACCCTGATTCCGAATTTCCTCCCCGAAGGCGTAAAGGTTGTCCTCCATACCGAAAACGGCATGTTGGGCTACGGTGCCTACCCGATTGAGGGCGAAGAAGACGCCGACCTGATCAACGCGGGGAAAGAAACGATCACCGAATTACCGGGCTGCTCCTACTTCGGAAGCCACGACTCGTTCGCTCTTGTTCGCGGCGGACACCTTGATGCGACGTTCCTCGGAGCGATGGAAGTTTCCCCGAACGGCGACCTCGCAAACTGGATGATCCCCGGGAAAAAGGTCAAAGGGATGGGCGGTGCGATGGATATGGTCGCGGGCGCCAAGCGCGTCGTTATCGCGATGGAGCACTGCACCCGAAAAGGCGATCCGAAAATCGTCAAGGAATGCGCTCTCCCCCTAACAGGAAAGGGCGTCGTCAATACCATTATCACAGAACTCGCCGTCATCGACGTCACCGACGACGGTCTCGTCTTACGTGAGACAGCAGAAGGCGTTACACCGGAAGAAGTCCAGGAAAAAACCGGTGCCGAACTAAAAATCCCCGACACAGTCGGGACATTCTCCTAAGAGAGGACATATAATGCGCAAATCATTTATCGCTTCAATCTTATCCTTCGCTCTCGTCGGACAGGCGGCGGCCACACCCTGGCATGACATGGGACCCCGCGCCATGGGCATGGGCGGGACAGGCGTAGCTCTCGCTCAAGGCCCTCTCGCATCCTACTGGAACCCGGCTGGACTCGGGCAGCAGTACGGAACCTCGGGACTCGTCATTCCAGCCTTCGGACTTCGCTTCGAAGCCACCGGAACGGTACTGGAAGGCGCTAACGATATTAACGAAATCAATAAGGCCTGCGAAGCGAGCGACACGACAACCTGTACGAGCGCAAAACTAACCGATGCCCTCAATCGGTTCGGAGAACCCGGAAACGGCGCCATGATTGATCTCGGCGGAGCCTTAGCTTTCCGCTATAGCCCCTGGCGCGCGACCTTTTTCGTGCAGAACTTAACCTACATCGGCGTCCGGCCGTTAGTAGACTCAAATGTTGCTGTTGTCAACGGAACCACCATCGCCAACAACTCTTCACTCCATCTTCGGGGCGGAAGCTTCACTGAAATCGGAATCGGTTACGCGCACGAACTGCTCGAAACCGGAGTGGTGTTCGGCGTGAACCTTAAGGGGATTGTCGGGAAAACTGGATTTAAAGCTGTCACCGTTAAATCGGAAGATAGCGAAAGCGGCGGCTTCGGCGATTTCAAAGACAATACCGCTTCAAGCTTCCAGCCCGGCATCGACATCGGAATGTTCTGGGATATGCGCGAAACCTTCTCCAGCCTTCCCATGCGGCCCCGCTTCGGCCTCGTTGGACGGAATATCAATAACCCGAAATTCACCAACCCGGGTGCCGCGACCTTGGTCAATGAGCCCGGCAAGATGTCGCTTCAAGGCCAAGGCCGGGCGGGATTCGCCATTTCACCTTTTAAGTTTTGGCACATCTCGGCCGACTTTGATGTTACCGAAAACCTCACACTCATCGACGGATTCAACACGCGCTATGCCGGCCTAGGAACTGAAATCAATCTTGTAAATAGGCCAAGGTTCAACCTGCCTTTCCGTGTCGGATTAAAGAAAAATCTTGCAAACAGCTCATCAGGCGTCTCATACACCGCCGGCCTCGGACTAAACTTCTTCCACTTCACCATTGACCTCGCGGGCCAGGTCTCGGCCAAGCGGACGAGCATCCAAACCGAAGGCACCAGCGAGAAGATTCCCAACAGCGCTGCCGCATCAATTCAGCTAGGCCTCCTATTCGGCCACAGTGATGAAGGCGTTAGCGACTAGCCTCCTCCTTCTCGCAAGCTCAGCCTCCGCAACGCCCTGGCACACCCTCGGCCCCCGCGCGATGGGCATGGGCGGGGCGCATGTGGCGGTAGCCCAAGGGCCGAGTGCCGCCTATTGGAATCCTGCGGGACTGGGTCAGCTCTTTGACGCCTCAGGCGTCGAGGTCCTCGTCGGCATCCGCGCGGAAGCGACAGGCGGCGTTCTTTTAGGCGCCAACGATTTAAACCAGCTTGCCAAAGACTGCACGGCCACACCTCTTGTTTGCTCAGAGGCGCGAATCAACAAAGCGCTGGACCGGATGGATCACCAAGGCAACGGGGCCTCCTTTGACGGCGGCCTCAGCGTGGGCGCACGCGTCGGCAGCGGGATGCTGTTTGTCCACAGCCTCACCTACGTCGGAGGAACACCCGAGGTCGACCACGGGAACAACACCGCCGCGACGATTGCGTTGAACAATTCGAAGCTCAAACTGCGCGGCGGAAACTTCACCCATATCGGATACGGAATGGGGCGGGAGCTCGGAAGATCAGGCATTGTCGTCGGCGCAAACCTAAAACTCATTGTCGGATCCATCGGCTACCGGGAGATGGTGGTCGTTAACGAAGACCCCGGCCCCGGATCCTTCTGGCGCTACGACAAGAATTCCAAATCGAGCCTCCAACCCGGCGTCGACGTCGGCGCTTTTTGGGATATGAGAGAAACGTTTCCTTCCCTGCCGGGGCGACCGCGGCTTGGAATCGTCGGCCGCAACATCAACAGTCCCACCTTTGAACAACCCGACGCCGCCACCGTCGCGGGGGATAAAACGCGCTACACCCTTCAAGCCCAATCCCGCGCGGGGCTGGCAATCCAGCCCTTTAATTTCTGGACCCTCGCCGCCGATATCGATCTCACAAAGAATCTAACACCCATCGATCGCTACCGCTCGCGCTTTCTTTCTGTCGGCATGGAATTGCGGGTTTCCCACGATGAGGGGCTGTCCCTCCCGCTGCGAATGGGGATTCAAAAGAATATCGCCAATGCCGATTCTTCAATTTCCTACACCGGTGGAACAGCGATTGAATTCGGGCAGTTCATGCTTGAACTCGCCCTGCAGATAAGTCCGACAGCGACGGCGGTTCAGTCGGAACGCGAAACCAAGCGCGTCCCAAAAAACATCGCAGGTTCCGTGCGGCTTGCGTGGGAATTCGGAAAGGTCGAACCGGGAAACGCCGGACTGCCGTACTGACGCGGCCGCGTCACGCTGGAAGCATGTACAGGTAGTACACCAACCAGTGAAGGCCCGCGCCCAAAATGATGAAGATGTGCCAGACGTCATGGGGGCCCCAGCCGGGAGGCTCCACGTCGTCTTCATTTCGGTTAAAGACTAACGTCCCGGTCGTATAGATAACGCCGCCGGCAACCGTTAAGAAGATCCCCCCCATCCCCATCGCCCGGAAGAGAGGCATCGCAATCAACATACCAAGCCAGCCCATGGCCAAATAGGTAAAGATGAAAATTTTCTTAGGGAGCTTAGGTCGGGACAGGCGAAGGATGATGGCCCCGAGCGCGAGAGTCCAAATAACAGCCAGAATCGCGTAGCCGAATAACGTTCCAAGCGCGATCGTACAAAAAGGAGTAAAGCTTCCCGCAAGCATAAGGCCAATGGCGCAGTAATCCAAATTCTTAAGGTAGCTTCGCTCAACGCCGGCTTTCTCGTGGAAAGCGGCACTGGCGAAAAACATACTCAACATCCCGATGCCGTACAGAACGTAGCTAAAGGTATGCACCAAGCTTCCGGCCTCGACGGAGGGCACAAGCAGCGCCATAATGGCGGGGACTCCGAGCCCCGCCCCCAACAGCGAAAGGCGGACGCTCCAAATCTCTGGGACCTCTTCAACTCTTTCAGCGGGGATTTCCGCAACGGGGACGGAAATCCCAACCAGGACTTTTTCAGCGTAGGCTGTTTCCATTAATAAAACGATATCAGGATCTCAGGAGGCTCGCACAGGTCAAACGGACCCTTTACTGCCCCGCAGAAGACCTATGCGCCCCCTCCGCAAATAAACGGCGCGGCAAACGAAGTGCCGCTTACCTCGTCGACTTGGTCCGGATCCCCTGACCCGGCAGGATCGTAAATAAGATTCCCTGCCGCATCTTCCCGGAAATTGAACTTCATTGATTTATGCATATAGGTTCCGCGACCCCGTAGAGCGCGGGCCTGAAAATCGCTTAACTGGAAAAACGTGATCATATCATCGGTACGATAAACCCCATCCTTTAGCATCTCCATCAAGGCTTTAAATCCCGCAGCCGTCTTTCGGCTATACATATCCGCATCCCGTCCCGTTGGGACCTCAAGAACCGTCGCCACTGCCGGTTTGCCGGCGTACTTCGAAGCGACGCTTTCTCCTCCGGATAGGAGCTGATTGGGGAACTCGGCGACGTCATCGCCGTCTAGATCAACACCCGAAGGGATCCGCCGTAAAGGATGCTCCCCGAGTCGCCAAACCGTAATGAGGCTGCTGTCTGCGGACGTCGGAACCTTGGAGCCATCGGCCTTCAGGGCACCCACAGAAATCGCTCCAGGAAGCAGACCCAGGATATTGGATTTCCCCGGCCCCTGGTTCCCCCCGGCAAAGAGAATGGGAATTCCCCGCGCCGCAAATTTCTCAAATACCTTTCCAAGTTTTTCGTAATCGGGAGAGCCGCCGCGGTTCATCAACGCAGTCACACCCTCGCGGATCGCTTCACGATGGGACCGGATATTTTCCGGAGTCACCGAAACCGACAAACCCAGTTCATTGCTGTATGCCCCAAACGAGACGTCGATCGTCTGGGAGAGATTAATCGCCGACAATTGAATCTTGCTATCAGCCACTTCTCCTAAAATCCGCGCCAGGTTCCCCACACTTCCGTCGTGGTCTAGATTCCTAAGAATGACGCGTTTACCCGTTACCCTAAACACACCAGCCACAATCTCGCCGTGACCGACATCGGGCTTGCCATCCCCATCCACATCGATATACGGCTTAACCCTGCCTTTTAAAGAAGAGAAATTATCCAACACGAGAACAGGATCATTGGAGGAACATACACGGGAAACCGAAAACTCATCCGGGGTCAACACCGCAACGCCGTTGGCGACCGGGATATCGACTGTGGGATTTCCCGCCAAATTCTTGAGAACCGCCATCTGAGAGGCAGTCACAGGGGAAACTCCCAAAAGCAGCAATGCAAGGATTCTGATTAGCATCATACTCCCAGTGTAATCCGGGAAGGACTCCGGCCTCAGGGCCGTTAGGGAAATCAGAATCCTCTATAAGCTCCAGAATCATGGGTTCGCGCAAATTCAAATCATGCGCACAACCGCTTCCCACGCTTTAGAACGACGCGCCCACCAAAAGCGCCGCTCCGCCTTGAAGCGGGACCGGGATGACCGCTAGCTTTCCCCGACTCCGCCCTTTATTCACCGCCATGGTCCCAAACCCGTAGCCCAGCGCCGCGCCGAGAGGATAATCGCTCGCCCAGTGCACCTTATTGTTCATCA
>JBFIEP010000117.1:0-7018 GCA_041603335.1 Elusimicrobiota bacterium
GCTGGGATCATGCGAATAAATCGCCGGCCCGTTTAGGCGGCTTGATTCCCAAGTGCTCGAAAGCCGCTTTCGTCGCCACGCGCCCGCGCGGCGTATGCTGCAGCATGCCGGCTTGTATAAGGAATGGCTCGATCATATCCGTGAGCGTATCGACTTCTTCCGAGATAGCGACCGCTAAGGTATCGACCCCGACAGGGCCGCCGCTGAATTTTTCAACGAGCGCATGCAGAAATTTACGGTCCATAATGTCGAGGCCGCGCGGATCAACTTCCAGCTGCTCCAACGCGTCAACGGCAGCCGGTGCTGTTATGGTTCCATCGCCCTTTACTTCCGCGAAATCACGGACTCGCCGAAGCAGGCGATTGGCGATGCGGGGGGTTCCTCGCGAACGTCGGGCGATTTCGGCGGCTCCCTTTTGATCGGTCGCTATCTCTAGGATAGAGGCCGAACGCCGAACGATCTTAGCGATATCATCTTCGGTATAGAACTCCAGATGCCCGACAATGCCGAACCGGTCCCGCAGCGGGCCCGTCAGCAGCCCGGCTCTCGTCGTTGCACCCACCAGCGTAAATTGAGGGACAGCGAGTTTTACCGTGGACGCCATCGCCCCCTTTCCCGTCGAGATGTAGAACGTGTAATCCTCCATCACAGGATAAAGGGCTTCTTCAACCAATCGATTCAAACGGTGAATCTCATCGATAAAAAGGATGTCTCCCGGATTTAGATCAGTCAGCAAGGCCGCAAGGTCTCCCACACGCTCAAGAATCGGTCCGGAGGTTGTGCGCAGGTTTACACCCATTTCCCGGGCAAGAATCCCGGCGAGCGTCGTTTTTCCAAGACCGGGAGGAGCATGAAAAAGGCAATGATCGAGCGATTCTTCCCGCTGGCGCGCAGCCTGGATGAATACCTGCAGATTGGCTTTCAGTTTCCGTTGGCCGACGAACTCATCGAGATCCTTAGGCCGAAGCGCGCGGTCAAAGCGCTCGTCTTCAACGATGGGTGTTTCCGACAATACCGATTCATCTCCCTTCGTTTCGCTCATAACTTCCTCAATGCCAATCGGATCAATTCTTCTACCGGTGCTTCCGTCCCGCCTAGACTCGCTCTTACTTCTTCCAACGCCGTCCGGCTTTCATTCGCCTTATACCCCAAGGCGGAAAGAGCCTCCAGCGCATGACCGAGCGGTCCCGCAGGAACGTTCGCCAGAGTTGCGGGGGAGCTTGCAGCGACTCCTTCGCCGCCAATTTTATCTTTCAGCCCGGCGATTAGTTTTTCGGCGGTCTTCTTCGTAAAGCGGAACATACCGGTCATTACTTTCAGATCCCCATCAAGTATCGCTCGCCGAAAATCGGGTAGGGAACGCGATGCCTTTTCCAAATGCTCAATCGCTTTTTTCGCACCCGTGGCGGGGAGCTCCTTGAAGCACAAAAACATCTGCTTATCTTCCCGTGTTAAAAAACCATAAAGCGTCGTACCCCCGCCGTACATCGGCGAGGATTCAGAAACGTAAACGCGCAGCTCCGAACCGATAGAAGGCAGGCGGGAAGCGGTATGGGGGGCAATCACGACCTCATAACCGACACCGCCGGCTTCGACAACGATCCGTTCGGACCATGCCTCCAATAAAATTCCATGAAGCGAGGCGATCATTTACGTCCCCCAATCCGATCTAAAACCTGCATCCCGCCCGTTCGTCCGGCGCGAACGTGACAAAGCGCAATGGCCGCAGCATCAGCAACATCGTCCGGAGTCAGTTTTTTCTCAAGGCCAAGAACAACCTGCACCATTTTCTGCATTTGGGCCTTCGGCGCCTTTCCCGACCCCGTCAGCGCGGCCTTTACCGTTTTGGGGTTGTATTCCGCCAAGGGCGCACCATAACGCGTTGCCGCAAGGATTGCGACCCCGCGTGCCTGAAGAGTGCGCCGGATCGTATTCGCAATTTTCGTAAAAAACATTTCTTCGATCGCAATTTCTGCGGGACGATGCTCTTGAAGGATATCCTCTAAGGAATCGTGAATCTCACGGAGCCGCTTCGGGAAGGGGGTTTTCGCAGACGTACGAATACACCCGCTGGCGATGAGGCTTTGACCATCAAGGATAGCCCAACCGGTCTCGGAAACGCCGGGATCAATGCCGAGAACCCGTCCGGGTTTAGGCGTCAAGGGAAGCTAGGATCTCCTCGGGAATATCGCAGTTCGCGTAAACCT
Organism: Elusimicrobiota bacterium; assembly: GCA_041603335.1. GTDB lineage: Bacteria > Elusimicrobiota > Elusimicrobia > UBA1565 > UBA1565 > UBA1565. The sequence goes on from JBFIEP010000117.1 coordinate 2,208, forward strand.
TGGCGATGTCGTCGTAGTCTTCCAGGGCATCAATGAGATTTAAAACCTTTTCCGCCGTCTTGGCGTCGCACGCAACAGTCGTCTTGGGAAGCATCGTGATTTCAGAAATCTCTGTCTTCAGACCCTTGGCTTCAAGTCCTTTTTTTACCGTATCGTAGGAAGAGGGATCGGCAAAGATTTCAAACACTTCGCCTTCGGCTTTAAGATCTTCGCCTCCGATTTCCAGCACGATTTCCATCAGGGCGTCTTCCGTCGTCGAAGCTTTCTCCACAGTGAAGAATGCTTTTCTTTCAAACAGAAAAGCTACGGTGCCGGGAGTGCCCATACTTCCGCCGTGTCTCTCGTAAATCTGGCGGACTTCGTTTGCAGTCCGATTGCGGTTATCCGTTGAGGCGTCGCAAAATATGGCGACGCCGCCGGCTCCGAATCCTTCAAACTGGAGTTCAACGTATTCAGCACCGGGAAGTTCACCGGTTCCTTTTTGAACCGCACGCTTGGAGTTTTCCAGAGGCATGTTTGCGGCCTTCGCGTCTTCCAGTGCTTTGCGTAAGCGGGGATTACCGGAGGGATCGCCGCCGCCTAATTTCGCAGCGATCGTTATTTCCCGGACGATTTTAGTCCAGAGTTTTCCGCGTTTGGCATCGAGGATGCCCTTCTTGTGCTTGATGCCAGCCCATTTGGAATGTCCCGACATACCTGTACCTCCGCCCCGTCGAATCTAGAGCGGTATTGTAACAAACTCAGGTTCGTTCTAGCGACTCGAGCAAGGAGCCTGCGAAATGAGCATTTTCAGGTTGTTGGGCACGCTCATACGCACCTACAAGATTTCGCAGAACACGGGACAGGATGGTCGATGCATCGGCGGGGGAACGCAGCAGACGGCGAAGCGCTTCTTCCGGGCCCCGGTGCGTGGCGATAATTTCTTCTTCAGAAAAAAAACGCCCGCCATTGAAGCAATCAACGATAAGCGGTCGATCGTTAGACGTTACACGAGCGAGAAAATGACCTGGGAAATTAACCCCGTTCACCGTCAGCCCCAGCCGATCCCCCACTAAAATATAAATACTCGCTAAGCTAATCGGAAGTCCGCGCTTCTCGTTAATAACGTAAACCAAGTCGCTGTTAAGGGGGTTGTAGAACTCCTGGGCCTTTGCTCCGCGAAGACCGAAATCCCGGAACAGAAACTCCGCGAGGGAACGGACCTCCGCGTCAGTCGTCTTTTTCATGTACGCATCGGCGAGGCTATCCAGCAAGGCGGGCAAGCGTTGATCGTAGGTCAGACGTGTTTGGAATCTCGAAATGAGGTCAAACCCCAATTCAAGTTTTGCCGCGCCTTCCGGCTTCTCAATCCAAACGGGCCACTCATCCTGAACCCATTTACGGTGATCTTCTTCCAAAAGCCATTGGAGTAAATGCCGCTGGTCATCGGTCGGAGCAGGGGAAAGTTTGTCGAGTTCGTCCTTTAACTTCGGACCAAAGGCTCCAAACGCCCGCGACAAGGCGCGGCGGGTTTCGGGCGCCTCATCATCGAGTAGATTCAATAAATGGGGCAACTGATTCGGGTCTGCCTCGGTCACGCCCTAACTATAGCCCGGGCCCCCCAGCAACGCCAGGCCCATTTGGTAGTATGTTCCCATGCCCATTTCAAAAGCCTATCAGGCCGCCCGTGAGAATGCCGCCTACGTTAAATTAAACTGCGTCAAAAGTCTCGAATTTTCAGGAAAAGACCGGGCGAAATTCCTTCACGGTCAGGTCACGTGTGAAGTCCTCTCCTTGGGCCAAGGGCAAAGCGTTCACGGCTGCTACGTGACGCCCAAAGGCCGACTGATCGCAGAATTCACACTCTATAATCGAGGGGAAATACTCGTCCTGTGCTGCGGAGAATCCACCTTTGATGCGCTTAGAGATGGATTGAGCCGGACCATCGCCCTCGCTGAAGCAGAAATGTATGAACCGCCAACGCCTCGGGGCTCTCTCATTTTGACCGGGCCTAAGGCGAAGGAATTAATGGCGCGTTTCACGGATGTCTCCCGGGTTGATGTTGTCGGCGTACCCTGGGGGGCCGTACCCGGCGGGATGCTCCACGGCGATTCGGCGGTCATTGACGAACTTACCAAGGAACTGGAAGGAGTCGCTGAACTGACCAAAGCCGATTGCGAGATCCTTCGCGTTGAGCGGGGTGTGGCAAAATGGGGCGAAGACATGAGTGAAGACCATTTTCCGCTTGAAGTCCGATTGGATGAGGCGGTTTCATTCGATAAGGGATGTTATATGGGACAGGAAACGCTGGCGCACATTAAAAATCTCGGGCATCTAAATCGCCGCTTGGTCGGACTTAAAATTGAAGGGGAAATCGCCGCAGGTGCCGAAGTTCTTGCCCCCGGCAGCAGCGTCGGGAAACTAACCAGCGTTGTGGAGTCTCCCCGTCTTGGAACAACACTCGCCTTAGCCATGATGAAAGATGAGGCCGCAGCCCCGGGAGCGGATCTCACCGTCACCGGGGGACACCGCGCAACGCTTGTCGAGCTGCCGCTTTGAAACGTGTCCTAATAACAGGAGCCACTTCGGGTCTAGGCAAGGAAGCGGCGATCCAACTCGCACGCCGCGGCTGGAAAATCGCGATCACCGGACGGAGGAAGGAGAAGCTGGAAACCGTCGGAGAAGCCATTAAATCCGCCGGCGGGGAACCCTTGATTCTGGTGGGAAGCGTTTCGGATTTAGACGTCGTTAAAGAACATTACCACGCCATAAAATCCGCTTGGGATGGACTTGATTGGGCAATCCTCAATGCGGGCGTCGGGGATTCCGAGAACGCACTTAAATTTTCCTCCGCAAACGTAAAATGGACTTATGAAACCAACGTTTTCGGCGTAGCCAACTGGCTGGAAGTCGTTTTGCCCGACATGATCAATCAGGGATCGGGCACCGTTGCCGGAATCGGCAGCCTCGCCGGCGTCCGCGGCCTCCCGGGGTCGGCGGCCTACAGTTCCAGCAAGGCCGCCCTGTACACGATGTTTGAATCAATCCGGTTGGATCTTAAAGGGACGGGCGTCACCGTTGTGACCGTCACGCCCGGATTCGTCAAATCCGAACTTACCGACCGAAATAAGGCTCCGATGCCGTTTATGTTGACGGCAGAAGACGGGGTTCGGCGGATGCTCAAGGGAATTGAAGCAGGAAAAAGAGTCGTTCACTTTCCGTGGCGGCTCTCTCTTTTTGTATTCTATGGCTTGAGCGTACTTCCCAATTGGATGTATGACGGTTTAACCGTGTTCCTTCCGAAACGGGACAAGAAGCCGGATCCAAATCGTCAAAATTAGCGCCCATAGCTCAACGGATAGAGTCCCGGTCTTCGGAACCGGTTGTCCTGGTTCGAATCCAGGTGGGCGCACCACTTTTCCTATCTGCAGGGGGCGTAAGATTATCATGTTAAATAGGCACAGAATACAGTTTCCATAACAGGAAGCAGGCGATCTTAATCAGGACGAGGCCTATTTCTATCTACAGGATTCCGGAGAACGGCGTAAAATAAGATTTCATGACTATAATGAAATTTACAAAGTGCCGGGACTTTACGAACAACTATTTTATGATCGCTTAAAGTGCACATCTCCTGTCAAAGTAACAACCATTCTTGAATCTGCCGTAAAACAATCTCAGGATAATTTAACCGAGTTAAGAGTGCTGGATCTGGGTGCCGGTAACGGGATGATGGGCGAGGCACTAAAAAAACATGGCGTCTCCCGCATGATAGGCGTGGATATTATCCCTGAGGCTTATGAAGCCACCGTTCGTGATAGACCAGGCGTGTATGATGCCTACTATGTCGAAGATTTCATGACCTTAGACAAAGATAAGAAAGAAGAGATCGCTTCGTGGCAGTGCGACTGCATGGTAACGGTTGCCGCATTAGGATTTGGAGACATCCCTACCAAGGCATTCATTGAGGCCTTTAACATCATCAACGCAGAGGGCTGGGTCGCATTTAATATAAAAGAGTCCTTCTTTGATGCCGGTGATGACTCAGGGTTTTCAAAAATGATCCGGGAATTAATTTTCTCAAAATATCTTGATGTTTATCATATAGAGCGATATAGGCACAGATTATCCAATGAAGGCTTACCGCTTTACTACTTCGCTATTGCGGGCCGGAAAAAAGCTGATGTGTCCGATGATTTTCTGAAGTCCAAAGGCTTACTGACCTAGATTCATCTACGGCAAGGCTAAAGAGGCTTTCATTGCTTTCTCTACATCCTTCAGCAGAGCAGCAGGAAGGGCTCCAATCTTGTGGCCCAGCAGTGTATTGGGAATAGAAGATATCACGCTGCAATTAACGATGGAGTCCTTTTTAAGCCCGGCAGTTCCGGCCGGAACCTTGGCAAAGACAGGAAGGTTCTTATTGGGATCGTTCTGAATCGCAACGACTATTGTTAAAGACCCGTACTTGTTCCCAAGATTGTTTTGGATGACTAACGCGGGTCTCTTCTTCTGGATTGCATTTCCTTCTAGTTTGTTGAAATCGACGTACCAGACATCACCTCGCTTCACCATAGTGGCGCGCTGCCGCTGGTGAAATCTTCAGCATCTTTTGCAGACTCTGTATCCGGTTTCTCGTAGTAAATCTTGTATGCCTCTTCCATGTTCGCCTGCAATTCTTCATCGTACAGACGCCGCAATGCCACCCGCATGATTTTGCTGGCGTCTAGTTTTTTCCTTTTTACCAGGCGCGCGAGTTTCCTGTCGTCCGTTTCTGTTAAGGTTATCGTCCTTCTAGTCATATAATTAGTATGACAGATAATCATACTTTGTCA
>JBFIEP010000118.1:0-6990 GCA_041603335.1 Elusimicrobiota bacterium
GGTGGGAACACGAAGGACATTTTTTTTCGCGACCACCGTAATCTCGCCTTCCCAATTTGTATTTGGATTGAGAAAGCGTCGGGAATTGAGCAGGATTGTGAATGTCCCACCTGGATCCACCGTTTCGCCTTGGACATCGAGAATGAAATTTTCGATTCTACCCTGGACTTTTTTTGCCGGGTCGTCTTTAGGCCAATAGGTTACAAGGAGTCCTTTCTTGATCCATTTTGAATCGCCCGGACGGATGCGTCCCACCAGACGTAATTTGTGTGCGGCTTCCATGAGGAGGGCCTTTGGTTTTACCGTTTTCCCCTCTTTTGCATACACCTTGAGAATAAAGCAGGTTAGGGGGCAGTGAAGGACGGTCGGTTTAAATACTTTTTGCCACCGATCCTCCAGCGTTTGGGAGGGGGTTGTCGCGCGCGCGTCGATCATCGCTGAGAGTTCTGTCGTCAGCATCGTCCCGAGATCGGTGTTTTTCGTCGCCCATGTGTTGGGCTTTGCCGTAACGGTTTCTATCCGTCCATCGATCGTTGAGCGGATTCGAAAAATATCTTCGGCCTGAACGGTTCCCTCGGTTTTTATGAGAACGGTTAAGGGCCCCCGTGATACATGGTCGGTTTCCTGGGAGTAGCCCGCGACCCCCGAGATCGAGAGCGCGAGTAAGGCAAGGTAACTCCGTTTAAGGTTCCTCATGGATTGATTCTAGACTTCGGTTTCGCCGAGGGCAAGGGTTGTCCCTCATCTTTAAAGCGGACCATATTTTCAGCGGACCGTGCCGCGTCAAGACGGACCTTTAGCCAGGAATGCATCGCGTCGCTCGGCATGAGTGCTTTCCCCTTCCATCTGAAAAATAAATTGTCCAGTCCTTTTCTCCAGGCGCGTACACTCCCATCATCAATTAGTATATAAGGTATCACCAAGACCCGCTGCTTCTTGCTTTTTTCACGGATTGCCTTTCGAATTACGCGGAGACTGTCGTCACGCTGTTGGGGTTTCTTTTGCGTGTTGGGACGAACAAGAAATCCGTGCGCCGAGGAAAACCTGCCTCGAATGGTGAGATTTCCCGCCAAGGATTCGAGCCGGGCGCCGAGTAAAGAATTCTCTTCGTCTTCAGCCGCGCCCGCACCGATTAAAACGACGGCCTCGTTTTTCGGCTCCTTACTCATTTCGCGTGCACGCTCTATTAGAGTCCTGCCGACGGCATCGTCTCCATCCAGTCCGTTTGTGATCACAACGGGCAGTTTCGTTTTAACGCGTTTGATGAGTCGTGAACCCATCCTCCATTTCTCGAGGAAAAGCTTTGAGGGGTATTGATCCGCTCCAAAGAGGTAGCGTAATTGCGCGGATTCCGGATCTGTTGATTCAAGGAGAACGGGAACGACGATGACGCGTTCCACTTTCTCCGCTTTGAGTTTGTCGACGGCTCTCTGAAGGCCCCGCGTGCCTATCGGGCCGCTTTGGCTTTGCACGGGAATTTCTTTTCCGAGAGATTTTCTAGCGTCAGCGACGAATTTGTTCCAATCCCCGCCGCCGGATTCGCTGACGAGAATGACCCCCACTGACTTGGATTGCCAGGGGGATGCCTTTAGGCTGCCGGAAAAAAGCAGGCAGGCCGCGCTTCCTATTAGGAGTCGCTTCATACCCTCATTCTAACAAATGAATTTTTCCAGGGTATTGCGAGATTTCCCCTTATTTTTTTGTCATTTTTCGCAACTTTAGAGATTAGGCCCCAACTTGACGGATTGCCCCTTCGATCATCACCATGATTTGATTGAAAACACCTGCAATTTTAGGCTTGAACATTCTTCCTACAAGGAGAATTACACCAACGACAACCGAGAGCATCATCATGTATTCAACCGTGTTTTGTCCCTTTTGATCTTTTCGAATCCGCATGTTAGCCTCCTGGTCCTTCGCTAACTTAGACGGACCGGGGCTTTATTTGTTCATGGTTACGACCGCGAGAACGCGGCGAAGGGAGGATGTTAGGTGGGGACGGAAAATTGAAAGGACCGCTAAGGAAAGCAGGATAAGAATGAGCAAGGATGGTTCTAGGACCGCGCGAAGAGCATGCCGCGCGCGGCTTAACCGCGATTTTACCGTTCCGATGGGGATATGAAGTGATTCGGATATTTCCCGGTAGGTTAATCCATCCAATTCGCGAAGGACCAGTACGTGTCGTTCCTCCTCTTCCAGGGAAGCTAATGCGGACGCAAAGCGTTCCTTAAATTCATCGGATTCGAGAATGTCCTCAGGGAGCCGGTCCTTTCCGGGCATGCTGACGTTTTCAAGCGGCTGCAGGCGCGATCGGAATTGAACGGGGCGTGATGCCCCGTTGTCCTTCCACGTGTTAACAACAATTCGGTACACCCAGGAGCGCATCGAACTTTCACCGCGGAAACGGGGGAGGGCTTTCAGGGCTTTGGTCATTGCGTCCTGGGTGAGGTCCCAGGCATCGGATTCATTTCCAGTCAAGCGTAGGGCAAGATAATATGCGGGATCCATCGTTGAATTAACGAGATCGTTCCCGCGTGCTTGGTTCATGGTCGAGCCCCGATGGGATAGGGCAGCGAGAAGGGGCATTCCATGCGCGATATCAGGCGAACGGCGGACCATCCTAGCAGCCCCACCGCCGCGAGGGTGTAGAGCGGCGATCCCCCGACGGATAAAGATCCTGCGAGAAGAATGAGTGCCATCGAGAGTGCGGGGCGTGCTTCAAGCTCGGGAGCCGGTTCACGTCCGGTTGAAAAATCGGATTGTGATCGGCGCAAAGAGGTGCAGCCGATCATCGCCGCGAGTGCTATCACTGCTAGCATTCCGTCATAACCGAAAAAGGTGTCAGCGATGATTAGAGAGGCCCAAAACGAATTTCCGATGGCATGCATCGCGACGGCGGCTCGAAGTCCCCCGATCCGGTATACCCACGCGAGTGCGAGTGCGCCTGACATGCGAATCCAAATGAAGGTTGGATTTGCGGTTTCATGCAAGCACACGAAAAGAAGGGAGACCGGGATCGCGGCGCACCAGAACGCGGCCGCATTGGGAATGCGTATGCGCCTGAGCAGGGCCCAGCCGCTGCCGAGAAAGGCTCCTCGAAAAATCGCCTCCTCAGCGATGGGGGCCAGGAGGCCGCCGCGGATTAGAAAGCGAAACGCGTCAGCAAAATCCGCCCCATGTCCAAGGCCCCATGCCTCGTAATTTGTGGGCGCTTCCAGGGCTGCGGTCGGGGATAGGACGATTACGACTGCCTTCACCGCGACAACAACCGCTGTCGCGCTAATTGCAGCCGTGAGCCACCGGGGGCAGGCCAGCTGTTTGAACATGTTCTTAGATTAGACGGAAAGAGTTGCGGGTTTGTTCGCGGCGGGTAACGTGGAGGTAAAGAATTTTAGCGAAAACTGGATTTTTTCGCAGGCTTTTCCGATGACATCATCCGTTTGAACCAGCCCCAGGGTCCGCTGGAATGGAGGGGGCAGGGAGTTTTCGGTTCGGTCCCGGACGCGAAAATTTCAACTCTCCGGTCCCGACATCCTGCGCGTGCCAGTCCTCCGGAGTGCGGATCGATGGTCAGCGAGACCACGCTTTCGGGACGGGGCCAGGGATTGCCGGAGGGGATCGGTCCGTTGGTTGCCTTTATAAATTCCGCCCAGATGGGGAGTGCCGCGGATGCTCCTGTAATGCCGAGGGCTTTAGGAATATCGGAACCGCTCCAAGCACCGGCGACAATTCGGGGGGTATACCCGATGAACCAAGCGTCTTTCCCATCATTGGTCGTTCCGGTTTTTCCGGCGGCGATGGTGTCGAGTCCCCAGTGCTTCAAGGATTGGGCCGTTCCCGTGCGCACCACTTCCCTGAGAAGATCGGTCATAAGAAATACTTCGGCGGAATTTAAGACGGCCTGGGGTTGGCGGCGGTGAAATTCGAGAATCGACCCTTCCGCATCGAGTGCGGCCTCAACGGCAAACGGCTCGATGCGGTACCCCCCGTTGGAAAAAGGAGCGTACGCTCCTGTAATTTCGAGAAGCGATACTTCGGATGCCCCGAGTGCCAGGCCGAGGGTCGGGCGAAGGGGGCTGTGTATGCCCAATTCGCGGGCGTAGTTGATGATTGCTTTCGGGCCGATCTCGGCGGCAAGATTAACGGTCGCGGCGTTGAGAGAATGGGCGAGGGCTTTCCGGAGGGGAATAGGGCCGCGGTATATCCGATGGTAGTTGCGCGGTGCCCAGGTACCGCCGTCTATTCGGTAGGCACGGGTTGTGTCGGATAACAGCGATGCCGCGGTTTTTTCGACCCGTCCCGGACCGCCGCGCAGGGCCGCCCCGTAAACAAAAGGTTTGAACGAGGAGCCGGGCTGCCGCCGCGCTTGGGTCGCCCGGTCAAACGGACTCTTTGAGAAGTCCCGCCCCCCTACGAGGGCGCGGATAGCTCCGGTCCGTGGATCAAGCGCGATTAGGGCGGTTTCGAATTTCGCTCCCGCAACGGCCCGTATCGCTTTCTTCTGAAGCCATGGGTCGAGCGTTGTATGAACGGTCATCCCCCGGGTCATCCAGGCTTCGTCGCCGTAGCGGGAGGCTAACGAACGCTGTATGTAGGCGAGAAAGTGATCCGCATCCCGGGGGCGTGTATGGGCCGAGCGCGTGACGCCTATCGGTGATTCCTGCGCAAGCCGTGCTTGGACGGGGGCTAAAAATCCTTCGCGTGCCATTGCCGCGAGTACCTCATGACGGCGTTTGCGTGCGCGTTCGGGATGCTGGAAAGGGTTGTAGCCGGATGGGGAGCGCAGGAGGCCTGCGAGTAATGCGCATTGGGAGACCGTTAGATCCCGGGGATTTGCCGCAAAGAAGTGACGTGCGGCCTCATGGAGGCCTACGATACTGACCGGTCCCTTTTGCCCGAAGTAAACGCTGTCGAGATAGAGACGGAGAATTTCCGCTTTAGAGTAGCGTGCCTCAAGGTAGAAGGCGATAAGGGCTTCTTTTATTTTTCGGGAGAATGTTCGCTGCGGCGTTAAGAAAAGATTTTTAGCCAACTGTTGGGTGATGGTGCTTCCGCCTTCGGAAATTCGATTGGAGCGTAGATTTCGCCAGGCTGCCCGGGCGATTCCCCGAGGGTCTATGCCGGAATGGGAAAAGAAGCGCCGGTCTTCGATGGCAACGAGAGCCTGGGTCATCATCGGTGGAATGTCGCCGGCCGCTAATAAGGTCCGCTGCACGCGCCGGCTTCCCGAAAGTTCATACAAAAGCTCCGGTTCTAAGACGGCCTCTACAAGCGGGATATTATCTTCGGCAACCACGATCGATTCAATTCCGCTTTGGTTGATTCGAATTTCAGCGGAAACGGGTGTCGCCTTTACGAATGGATGTTCAAACGTTCGAAGTCCGGCGATGAAGGCGTCGGGGGTGCGGCGATATTCCCCTTGGGCCGGAGCTGTGTCTACGCGGCGGTAGCCGAGCCGTTCCAGGCGGTGTTTTAATTCGTTACTGGAGAGAGGTTCTCCGAGTCGGAGACGATGAGGTGCGGCGTAGACGCGTGTTGTGTAGTGGGGACGGGAGGCGCCGTCCAGAAGCGGTGCGATTCTGCGTTCCGCGTAAAACGCGAGAGAAAGCGCTCCCGCTCCGATAAAGCCCAATCCGGCGGCAAGTATCCAAAGCCAGCGTCTAGCGTGGGTTTTTTTACGGACTCGACGACCCGGCGGCTTGGGCCGCCGCTGTTTGCGACGAGCCATCGTGATTTATTTCTGGAAGGCCCAGACGGAGCTTCGACCGCTTGCCCCGACGACCGCTACGAGCAGGGAGTCGGGACGTTCGGCCAAGCCGGCAGCGTATCCTGTTATTTCGCTTTTCCAAACCGGTTCCAGGGCGAGGCCGTTCCAGGTCTGATAATGAATTTCTGAACGGTTGAACTGACCGAATGAAGCGGCCATTTGGAAGAAGCGGGCTTTATTGCTCACGCTGTAAATTCCTCTAAATCCTTTCTTTCCGGAATCTATAACCAAACGGGGACGGAACTTCAGTTCCCGTTCGCCGATGGAAATCCGTTCGGCGGTCTGTCCGAATTTTCCGGGGGTGGACCACGAGCCTTTTTTGAAGAAAATACGGATGCGGTTGGTTTTGCTGTAGGTCAAAAGAATGGGTGCGTCGTCCTGCAGGGCGAAGCCGAATCCATAAAGCCAATCGAGACGCTTGTGCCGTATGCTGGAGCCCGATTTTCCGTATTTCCCGTCTTTAAATCCGAGGCGGTGAATCGGGCTTCCCATATATTCGCCATCGATGTCTACTTTCTGCATTCCCAATACAGGCAGACCCGAGCCGTCGTGGAAGGAGTGGACCATAAACGGCAGTGATTTTCGATGCGTTATTTTTCCATCCTGGCAGTCGAGAATCAAGGTTTCAATTCTTTTGAAAAATTTATTCTCGGCAACCACAAAAATCTCGGCCTTTCCATCGCCATCAACGTCTTCACTTTCTACCGACATGAAGCGGGAGGCGGTTGAATTATGTTCGTAGCGGCAAAGACGTTTCCAGTTCGAGTCGTATACATCGACCATTTTCGACGCCGCGACCACGACTTCTTGGGACCCGTTGCCGTTGGTGTCTCCTACCGATAGGTCGACTGCTTCCAGATCGAGCATGGGACCGCGCGAGGACGAAGCCCGAATACTGGGTTCTCCGGGTATTTGCGCGGGCGCTTGCACGATAGGGGCCGTTTTCGGAGCATCAACCGGGGCTAACTCGATCTTATCGCCGATCTTGAGTGTGCCCGTTTGGGTTTTGACCCAATTCGCGGTGGAATATTTATCTTCAACGCGAAGAATTCGTACATGTCCGAGGCTTTTGACGTCTGCGCCTAGGGATTCTCCGGTGACTGGATGTTTAAGTTCGCTGCCTACGACGGCGAGGTCGTAGTGATCGCCCGCCTTGATGCCTGATGGGGTGCCAAGGTCCAGGTAAATGGTGGGCCCATCCATTTTAACCGCGTAACCCGCTA
>JBFIEP010000119.1:0-6972 GCA_041603335.1 Elusimicrobiota bacterium
CCGGGGTCGTAGACATTTTCGACAAGATCGAGGGGAGCAGCGTCCTCATCATGTACTCGGAAGGACTGCATCACGTTATGCCGCCGGGGCAGCGGTCTCCGAATCTTTTTAAAAAGATCCGGTTCCGGTTTGAAATCCTATCGCTGGATGAATACAAAAAAACGCTCGGCCACGGGACGCCGGCGTTTAGAAAGAATGTGATTTCAGATTTGGAACAGAGACGGAATAAGCACTGCTACTGGGAATCTGAAAAAAATTCCAACCCTTATCCCTTCAGCCGGCCCAGCTCGGTTTCTTGAGCTTGGATCGAATCCTGCAGAGCCTGAATTTCATCACCGATCTTTTGCGTCAACGCGAAGTCTTCATAGACCTTCGGATCTCCAAGACTCTCGGCAAGCTCCTCGAGCTTCAGATGCCCTTCTTCCAATGATTTTTCCAACCGCTTGAGGGTTCGGTCTTTTTCACGATCATGGGATTTTTGTTTCCGGTAATCCTTTTCGTTCAGCTTGGCAGACGCCTGGGCGGCGGCAGCCCCCGTTCCCCCCGCAAGCACAGCGGCTTCGGCATCTTTCTGACGCTGGCGATGCAGGAAGTAATCGTAGTTCCCGGGATAGACGGTTACGTGACCATGGTCGATATGGACAACGTGCGAGCAAAGCTGGTTTATGAAGTACACATCATGACTGATCACGCAAATCGTTCCTTCGAAAGTCTTTAACGCCTCAATCAGCGCATCGACCGAGTTCATGTCGAGGTGGGTCGTCGGCTCGTCGAGAAGAAGAACATTGGGCGGATCGAGCAACAGTTTGGCAAGAGCAAGACGGCTTTTCTCTCCACCGGACAACACCGAGGTCTTTTTATAGACACTGTCTCCGGGAAACAGAAACGTTCCCAAAATAGAACGGACCATGAGTTCGGGGTTAAGGCGATCGTTATCCATCGCCTCCTGTATCACCGTCCGGTTCTGCATGAACTGATGCGCACGGTGCTGGGAGAAATAGCCGACCTTCACGTTTAACCCGATTTTCCGCTCCCCTTTATCAAAGGGAATCTCACCGGCAAGAACCTTGAGCAAGGTCGACTTTCCCGCTCCGTTGTGACCGACAAAGGCCATTTTAAATCCGCGTTCGATATCGAAATCGAGTCCTTCATAAACCTTCACATCGTCATAAGATTTATAAACGCCTTTCAGCTGGATCGCGCGCACGCCCACACGATCCGGCTGCGGGAAAACGATTCGAATCTTCTTATCCTGATCCGGCAAGGTGATGCGCTCGAGCTTGGCGAGCCGTTTGATCATGCTCTGGGCACGGCTTGCCGTCGAGGCCCGCACCCGATTGCGCGCGATGAAGTCTTCCATCTCGGCGATTTCTGCCTTCTGTTCGTTAAACGCCTTTACGAGCAGCTTCGCTTCGTTGTCTTTCTCACGCAGGAAGTAATCGTAGTTCCCGCGATAGGTTTTCAACGTATGATTCTGAACACTGACAATCGCATTACAGACATTGTTAATGAAGTCCCGGTCATGTGAAATCAAGAAAATCGCGCCCGGATAAACCTCCAGGTACTCCTGAAACCACAACAGACTTTCCAGATCAAGATGATTAGTCGGCTCATCGAGCATGAGCATGTCGGGCTCATCAATGAGCAGCCGCGCCATAGACACCCGCATCGCCCACCCGCCCGAAAGCTCTTTCACCGGCTTGGCAAAATCGCCCTCCTTAAAACCAAGCCCCATGAGAACCGCCTTAGCCTCGGCGATTTTACGGCCATCGGGACTCTCCTGACCTTCCAATGTTTGAGTAAGCACCGTATTGTCTCCGACAGGAGGGTTTTCCTGAGGAAGATAACCATAGGTCACACCGCGCTTTACAGCGATCTCACCGCCATCGGGCTCCATATCGCCCAAAATCATTTTAAACAGAGTGGATTTTCCAGCACCATTAGGGCCAACCAATGCGTAGCGGTCGCCGACGTTGATCTGGAGATTCGCCTTCTCGTAAAGCTCTTGCTTGTGGAAGGATTTGTGCAGGTCGCGAAGGGTAATCATTTCCGAACATAGATAGGATAGCAAAAAAGTCTATATTTTTCAACCATAAATTTTCTTTCGGATTCGGACATAATTGAAGTACAATAGGGTACCCCAGGTGGCCGGGGTTTAAGATGTTAAGGTTAGGAATGAACGCCGAGAATCGAAAACGCGTATATTTATCCTGCATTTTTGCAGTTGTCTCCCTTCCGGGAGGCGCACACGCGTCCCTGAACTCCCCCTCCCTCAAACTTCCCGCTGAGCTGGAACCCACAACAAATTGGCGTAAAGACATCGTACTAGAGGCGCGCTCACCCTATGCCCTGATGCGTCTCACCAAGCTCAAGAATTTAAAAACGACTGCCGACACATTCGACCTGATCGGCCGTGATGCCAACCGCCTTAAAAACTTGGGCGCCAAGGTTGAGAAACGCCTGCGAGCGATTCAAACCGATAAGGGACGCCGCCTTCTCGTTATTGAATCAATCCACCGGGACAAACCGCTCTACACGGGCTATGTCAACGGACCCAAAAACACATACGCCTTCCTCGCCTCGGGACTTCATTTGGCACAAGTCGTAACCGCAGCGGAATCTCTGCGCTTTCCCGGAGACGAGCCCCAACTCCCAACCGAAACGGGAATCGGACCGGAATCTGCGATGCCGATGCCGGAAGAAATGCGCGATGCGCCGAGAGCCGTTTCCGCCGGAGAAACCATTCCCGAAAAACCGCAGCCAATGGTGCAAACGTACAAACAATCTCCTTGGCCCAATCGGCTAAAGACCCTCTTCGGCTGGACCATGCTCCTTTTAGGGATCGGCTTTATTTGGCGGCTTATCTCCTGGGCCGGCTCGCGAAAAAGCCTTCCCCTGACCGGTTCGACGACGAGTACAGCCGCTCCTGGAAGCGCTGCAGCACTCACCCAATTGCCGCCGTTTAAACGCGGCAAATTCACTTCACTCACGCCGTTGCCTCTCCCTAAGAAAGAGAAGCAGACTGCATGATTTCGGAATTTTCAGAAAACCCCTATCCCGGGATTCTCGTAAGGCCGCTTCCAAAGCCCCCTTACGATGCTGCGACATCGCTCGCTCGCACGGCAACAAAGAGAACCAGTGTTCCGCGCCTATCCGGCTTAAGCGCACCCAGCCCAACGCTTGAAGAAATCGTTTACTCCGACCGCTATCCGGTCGTCGTCAAGCGCCGCCGCTTCCGCTTCTGGCATAAGTCCGTCGTCAGAACCGGAACCGGAAATGTTTTAAGGACAAAGGCATCCCGACTTCCGCGGCTCATGCGGGCATGGGGACTCTGGTCTTTGGCTGCCGCTTGGGTTGTCGCCCATGGCATTGCTGAATCAGCCGGCGCCGATCCGCTGGCTTCCGCATTCTGGCTCAACAGCTTCCTCTGGTTTGGACTTACGTCTTATTTTACAGGAGCGTTTTTTGGGACGTTTGCGAAGAAACGCCTGGAACTGGAAACCACTGCGGGCGAACTTGTTTACCAAGTGCGGCGCATCGCAGGCGGCATTTTAACCTCCCATTTTTCACTCAGGGATGAATTGGGGAACGAACATCTTCGTCTCCAACGCAGCGGCACGCAGTTCTTCAAACGGCGCTGGAAATTTTACGACCGCCTCGGCGGCGCCGGGCCGCAGATCGTCGAACGTTCCTACCTAACGGCTCTTTGCAGGAAATTATTCGGCCACCTATGGGGCAACTTCCGGGCACGTTATACCATCTGGCACAACGGCATCACCGTCGGCTCAATTGAAAGGGAAGGCTTCACGAACGACCGCTTCCGGATTGAATTCTGGAAGGAAGTCCCGACCCTCGACCCGAAACTTGTCGCAACCGCCGTTGCGTTCATCGATCACCAGGATCCCGAACGCTGGCATCCCTGGTTTAATTAATCCGGGATTCGGGAACTAGATCTTCTTCGGTATATCCAACGAAGCGGCGGCCTTCATTTCAGCCCGGGTGGAGACAACCCTTTTCCCCCGCATCGCCGGATACAGCTCGAGAAGCCGGGTCATGACGCCCCGAAGGGTGCCTGCATAGCGATTGCGAAGATAGTCGTAAACGTCATACACCCAATCCTGACTTTCTCCGCGATACCGCATCGCGGCGCGCAGAGCGCTCGTCTTAATTGTATTTACAGGAGCGTTCCCTTTCTCACTCCAGGCCCGGAGATCGATCCCGTTTTTCTCAAGAGCAAGACGTTCTGTTTTAGAAAGCCGACCGCGGCTGGCGAGCTCAGCGCCCATAATACGCCGCGCGGCACGGCCTTCCCGGATATCATGATCGGATTGATGCAGCCGGGAATTCGCCATACCGGAAAGGCTTTTCACTTCGGCGTATCCGCCGAGAATATGGCTTCGAAAGGCGGAGGGATCGTCTCGAAGCAATTGCGCACGTTTCACATCCGATCGAGTCGCCCCGATTAAATTTTGTCCTTCGATAAATAACAGGCGGTGGCGTTCACTGGTACGTGCTTTCTCGTGCGTAAAAAGCGTTTGCCTGGAAAAGGCTTCGACTTCCAAGGTCGTGTCATACCAATGATCCGTTCCTGGAGGGACTCCCAAATCAGCAAGTGCCTGGAATTGCGTCTGATGCGTCGCCTCATGAACAAACGACGGAGCGAGCAGGCTCACCAGGTCCTGAAGCGCTTTCCCATCCCGAAAAAATTCTTCAATCGCCATGTCGCGTCCGCGTAAAAACTCAGTCACCATTCCTTCATCGAAATCGATTTGATCGGTCTGGGGGCTGTATTGTGCGAAGCGCGCGCCCTCAAGCGGCTTGATTGAAATTTTAAGTCTCCGTTTCCCATAGAATTCAAGGAGCATGTCGCCGGCCTGGGTGCCTGCGATTTCTTCCATTAGATGGTTTTTCAAGAATGATCCCAGCACGTAGCGATGGGTTTCATTAAATTCCTGATTGGCTCGAGGGGCGGCGACCTTGGCGATCTGGCGGCTCTCTTTCACTTCGCCGACACCGTCGAAAACCGTCTTTAGGAGATGGAGGGCTTTATCGGGATCGGTTTCCGACTCGGCGCTTAGGAGCGCCTGCCGAAGGCCCGGTTTAAAGACATTCGCCAAGACTTTCCGCGCACTGCGAAGCTTGTCGTACGCAACCATCCCTTTCGCAAGCTTGTCATTCCATAGATGCCTTTCATCGTTATTAAACGCTCCCCAAGCCAAAAGGAGTGCGCGTTTTTGACGATTCACCGCATTTATATTTTCGGGTACTCGACCGACGCCGGTTCCCGCCAGCATGCGGCGACCGACCGTGCGGAGGAAATCCCGACGCGTCGCCATTGAAACCTTTGACCACTGATCGGCCGTAATATTGTGTCTCGCTAACGCTTGATGCTGCATTTCATCCAGGGTACCCCATTCCCAAAACGCGGATGCGACGCGCTCGCGATACATCGCAAGCGTTGGATCTGAATCAATCCACGCGAGCATCGCCCCCGGGCTTGCCGCCTGCTTGAGATTCGAGCGCGCCATCAGAGCGAGCCTAAGAGTGTCGGGGGCATCGTAGGTTTGCAGTGTTAAACGAAGATCATTCAGCCCGGACGCATTTTTAAAAAGTTCGCGGTGGCGCTTCGGAGCGTTTTCACGAAGCCAAGAGCGGGTCTCATCATCTTCCAGAAACTGCGCCGCCGCCCGGGAATTCTCACGGCCTTGGACCTCCCGGGCATAGACCCGTGCCTTCAGTCCGGGCTTATCCGATTCCGTAATATGGGGACCCAAAACGGGAACTCCCGATCCGGGATTGAGAGAGGGAGCTTCTAAAGCGAGAGGAGAATCAACAACCACCGGCAATCCGCCGCGGCCCAAATGACCGGGCGCAGAAGTCGGCTGTGTGGGAACGTTCGCCTTAATGATGCGGGCCGCACGCGCGGCAGGAACCGACGCGAGTGCGAGACTGAAAACGATAATAGGGGAGACCCACCTCTTCATACCGATAGAATGCCTTACAGGCAGGGTGTTGGCGTGGGGCGTCGGGGCAGTTTTCCCGGGGCCGGAGGACCTACGTAGAAACGTTTAAGTTAAAAGGACTATTTCGAATAACATTAGGTCCAAAAATTGCGGTCAGAGCATTTAAATCGTGTTCCGCCGGCACCCAAATATAATCCCTCGGGCGATATCCAAGGTTATAAATCTTGCGGACCTCGATGACCCCTGAATTCTCACGACGCAAACGATCAATATTTAGGGGAGACAACGGACGTCCGTTGCTTGCCCAAAAAAGCTTCGTCTTCCACAGGGTTCGGGCCGGATCGGAATGCTTATCCTGGTTATAACTTCTCAAACGTCCGGCACATACCCCGCGCAGCCAGAGTGTTCTGGAAAGATCCTCCCGGAAAGTGTCACGCGCCTTTAGGTCCTTAAAAACGGACCACCCGATCGTGGTGAACAGATGAATCATCGCCCGGTCGACGACATTGAACCTGCGCCGCCAACGCTGACGCTGTCCGGGATTTTTAAGGGCTTTCTGAATGCGGCCCGCGTTGGAATTCTGTGTCCTTGCCTCCCGGCAAACCACCCGACGAACGGCCTCACGCAAACGTTCGGTTAAATGGCGCCGGGACAATCCTTTCACTATTTTTTCCGCGGAGGCATCCAAGGTCAGTCCATCGTAACGCACGGCTCCCTCCACCTGTGCCCACGACGTCTGCTCCTCGATATTGCATACGAATATTCCCAGGTAATAAATCGCTAAGCGGCTTTTCTCGAGGTCGGGGTTTTCCGGCCGCCGAAGGGCGTAGCAGCAATCCGGAGAGAGACATTCAGCATCGCGATAAGGATCCCCCACTTTGACGCCGTCAATTGTTAAGGACGCCTGCCCTAAACCGAAGCGTTCGCGAACTAACTTCAAAGCCTTCTGCCGCCATCGAAGCGAGGCACCCGGCGTCGCAAAGACAAGCTCTGTGTACCACCAGGTTCG
>JBFIEP010000120.1:0-6925 GCA_041603335.1 Elusimicrobiota bacterium
GTGTTCTCCCTGTTCTTGAAACCCGATTGCCGCTTCCGTCGGCCGCGAAAATTCTCCCGGTTCAGCAAAGAGCTGCTGTCCTCAATCGAGCAGATGCGCCGAAGAAGAAAAAGAAAAAGCATCCTCTCGTCAAAAAAGCGGAAGCCCTCGCGGAGTCGCTTTCTCCGAATGCCCGTATCGATGCCCTTTCCGACCTGTTGGATATAGAAAACGCCGAACAGCAAGCGCAGGAACGGCAGATGCGCGAGACTGCGCTTGAGATTCGCGAAAAGCTGGGGACCACCGTTACCAATCTGAATATCGAAGCCGAGATGAACGGTTTGGCCGGGGCGAAAATGATTTCGTTGAGCCGCCATGAAAAGGGGGTCCGCACTCCGTTTCATGCCTTTAGTCCGGGCGATATCGTCACCGTAACCGATGGGCGCGGTGCGGCGGCTGATGGAACCGTCGCCGCGGTTAAGGGCAATCGTGTTGAAGTTTCATTTGAGACGGCGCCCGATATTCCAACGACCGGATTGCGGCTCGAAATCGGGGACTCCGATATTACGCATAAGCGCATGAAGCGGGCGCTTGAGACCCTGAAGGAAACCGAGGACCCCGACACCGTCCGGCTTCGAGCCACCTTGATGGGGTCGCGCCCGGCAAAACTCGGAAAGCTTGCGCCTGTTAAATTTCTAAATAAAAATCTCGATGCGCATCAGCGCCGCGCTGTGGAGCGGGCTTTAGCCGCCCAGGATGTGGCGTTGATCCACGGTCCGCCGGGTACCGGAAAGACGACCACGCTCGTTGAATTGATGGTTCAGGCGGTACGGCAGAAGAAATCGGTCGTGGCCACAGCACCCTCTAATGTCGCCGTCGACAATCTCGTTGAGAAGCTCGCCGAGGCAGGGCTTAAGGTTGTGCGGCTTGGAAACCCCGCGCGCATCGCTCCCCATTTGCAGGAACATTCGTTGGACGCTCAAATCGAGGCGACCGAGGAAGGGAAGTTGTTGGTTAAGGTTCGCGAACAACTGGCCGAACTGGAGCCCGGAACGGGAGAGTACCGCCAAAAATTAACACGCATTCGCGAATGGGAAAAGAAATTAAAGACCCGCCTTCTAGATCGAGCCGACGTCGTTCTGGGAACCCAGGCCGGATTATCGACCGTGCTGCGCGGCAGGAAATTTGATTTAGCGGTTCTTGATGAAGCCTCCCAGGCGGTTGAGCCGTTGTCGTGGATTCCGCTTCAGCTTGCACGCAAGGTTGTCCTCGCAGGCGATCCGCTGCAGCTGCCTCCCACCCTGCATTCCCAAGAGGCTGCTGATAAAGGCTTAGCGGTCACGTTAATGGAGCGTCTCATCAAGGTTCTTCCTGAAGGCTTAACCACACTCCTGCGAATGCAGTACCGCATGCATCAACACATCATGGATTTTTCATCCGATGAGTTTTATGAAGGAATGCTGATCGCCGCCGACTCGGTGAAGGATCATCTCGCGAAGGATCTTCCTAATGTCGAATCCAATGACCTAACCGATAAGCCGGTGCAATTTGTCGATACGGTGGGGACGGACTATGAAGAAAGCTTCGATTCCTTGACCCAAAGTTACCGTAATGAAGGGGAAGCCGCCTTAATCGAGCGGCTTTACCGCCGTCTTTTAGATTCGGGATTGACGCCTGATCAAATCGGAATTGTCACACCCTATTCGGCCCAGAAGCGGCTCCTGCGCGAAACGCTGGGCGAAGAGGTCGAAGTTCACACGGTTGATGGTTTTCAGGGGCGGGAAAAAGAAGTCATTTTAGTCTCGGCGGTACGCTCGAATGGGAAAGGGGAACTAGGATTTTTAGAGGAGCTGAGGCGCTTAAACGTCGCCGTGACCCGGCCCCGCCGATTGCTCGTTTTCGTCGGAGATAGCCGTACCTTGGCGCGCCATTCGACCTACAAACGTTTTATGACCCGGGCCGAAGAACGGGGCTACTCCCGCTCCGCTTTCGAGTTTCCTGAAGAGCTCTAATTTGCGACAATACCTGTCGCATGAAGACTGATCCAGATCGCGTTTTAACCGTGCTTCTTGCCGGTGGAAAGGGCCAGCGTTTGGGCGCCTTGACCGCAGACCGTGCCAAGCCGGCCGTGCCTTTTGGCGGTACCTACCGCATCATCGACTTTGCGCTTTCCAATATCGTGAACTCGGATCTTGGCAAGGTCCTGGTGCCGGTGCAATACCGCTCCCGCTCGCTGAGTGAACATATCCGGCGCGGTTGGAACCGTTTTTTCAACTCGAGCCGCGATGAGTTCATCGAAACCCTTCCGCCCCAGCAGACCGTAGACCGCTGGTATTCCGGAACAGCCGATGCGGTTGCGCAATCCTTGTTTGCGATACGGGAAGAAAAGCCCGAAAAGGTGCTGATTCTTTCCGCCGATCATATTTACAAGATGGATTACCGGGATATGATCGGAGCGCATGAAGAAACGGGTGCGAAGATCACCGTGGCTTCGGTCGAAGTTTCAACCCAGGCGGCGAGCGGCTTCGGTGTTTTGCATGTCGATGAGGCAGACCGGATTCTCGAGTTTCAAGAGAAGCCGAAAGAACCGAAACCCATTCCCGGAAACCCCGATCTTTGCCTAGCGTCGATGGGTATTTACGTTTTTGATTACGACGTCCTTGAGAAGTTAGTGGTCGCCGACGGGAAGGACCCGAATAGTTCTCACGATTTTGGAAAGGATATATTGCCCAAGCTTGCGGGACGGAAGGATTTGTTCGCGTACCGTTTTGTAGACCTTAATAAGAAAGAGACGAAGTATTGGCGTGATGTGGGGACGATTGACGCGTACTACGAGGCCAATATGGATCTCATCGCGATCGATCCGCATCTCAATCTATACGATCCCGATTGGCCGATCTTCCGCCGTGCGACCCTGGCCTCTCCGGCCAAATTCGTGTTCGACGGTCAGAACTGGCCGGATGACCGGGCGGGCTACGCGGTGGACTCTCTCGTGTGTCACGGTGTGATCGTGTCCGGGTCACGCGTGTTTCGATCGATTCTCGGTCCCGGTGTGCGAACCCACAGTTATTCGCTCATCGAGGATTCGATTCTGCTGGGCAACGTGAGCATCGGCCGGAACGCAAAAATTAGGCGCGCGATTATCGACAAAGACGTCGTGATCCCGGATGGGGAAGAGATCGGCTACGATCTCGAGAAGGACAGGAAACGCTTCTTTGTTTCCGATAAAGGCATTGTGGTCATTGGGAAGCGAACGGTCGTTATGCCGACCACGGCTTAAAGCTTTATTTTTTCCAAATAGTGCGGCGTGTGCGTCTTCCAGTGAAGTTTATTCCGGACGAGTTTGCTCATGGCGTCGAGTCCCTCATCTTCCCCGTGAACGAGGAGGGCCTTCGATTTTGACTTCGAGGTTTTGAGCCACCGCAGGACGTCGTCGGAATCTCCATGGGCGGAGAGTCCTTGGATCGAGGCGACCTTTGCGTTGATCTTGTGGATCTCCCCGAACATTTTAAGTTCGCGCTTCCCCTCAATTAAGGCCCGTCCGCGGGTTCCGATTGCCTGGTAGCCGACCATCAGGATCAGGTTTTTCGGATCTCCCCCGCGGTTTTTCAGATGGTGAACGCTGCGTCCGCCCGCCAGCATCCCGCTGGCCGAGACGATAATCATCGGACCGGGCTTGCGATGAAGATCCTTGGAATCTTCGAGTTTCTTAACCAGATGCATCGTTTTGGATCGGATCGGGCATTTTTCCGAACTGCGCAGGAGGTCGACCTTGAGATTGTGTTCGATTCCGTGACGGCAGTAAATTTCGACCGCATCGGTCGCCATGGGACTGTCCACATAGACCGGAACATCCGGGATTTCTCCTCGTTCCTGAAGTTGGCGTAGGTGGTAGATCACCAGCGTTGTCCTGCCGATGGCAAACGCCGGAATAACCACGACGCCGCCTTTCTCGAGGACGGGCCCAATGTGTTCCTTAAGCTGTTCTTGTACGGGACGGGCGTCGATAGAGCGTCCCCCGTAGGTCGATTCGACGAGAACATAATCCGAATCGGGAAGATCGACCGGCGGGTTCATCACCTCGCGGTCATAGCTTCCGATATCTCCCGAAACGATAATCTTCTTCCCTCCAACGTCCGCTTCGACGAAACCGGCACCAAGGATGTGTCCGCTGGGATGGAATTGAATGCTCACGCCGTCTGCGATTTCAAGCGGTTTTCCATAATCGAGGGTTTTTAGCTGTCGGAGTGATTCCTGCGCGTCTTCGCGCGTAAACAGGGGAAGGGCGGTTTCATGCTTTGAATATCCTTTTTTGTTGGCGTACTTGGCTTCTTCCTCCTGTAGATAGCCTGCATCGGGAAGCAGTAATCCGAGTAATTCCGTTGAGGCCGGGGTGCAGTAAATCGGTCCGTTGTATCCCATTTTGGTGAGGCGCGGGATCATGCCGCTGTGGTCGATGTGGGCGTGTGTGAGCACAACCGCTTCAAGATCCGCGGGATTCATCGGGAAAGGATTCCAGTTGCGCAGACGCAGTTCCTTAAGGCCTTGGAACATCCCGCATTCAAACAGCACCTGACTCTTTTTCGTGCGGGCGAGAAATTTAGACCCGGTGACCGTGCGTGCGGCGCCTAAAAACTCGAGTGTCGGTTGATCGTTGGCCATGGGAACCTCTCGGGCCTAGGGTAGGCCCGAGAGGTTTGTTTGTCAAGAAGCGAGGACTGGGAGGACCGGAGCATCCTCCCCTGGCGGTCCTAAACAGTCCCGGTTATGCTGAGGGGGATGGGTAAAAAACCCTGGAGAAATAAGACACTTTGGAGTATTCTGGGCGCCTCTGTCGCCGTAATTCTGCTTTGGAATACTCCGTTTTTGTACCCGCTAAAAGTTCTTGTCGTCTTTTTTCACGAAATTAGTCACGGCTTGGTGGCCTTGATCGGCGGAGCAAATAACGTGACCATCACGCTTTCTCCCAATGAGGGGGGGCGTGCGTGGGCCGATGGCGGGAGCCATTTCCTAATGGCGAACGCGGGCTATATCGGGAGCCTGGCGTGGGGGTCCGGACTCGTTTTATGTTCGGCCTATACCAAACGCGACAGCCTCGTGACCTTCGTGTTGGGGTTGATTTTGGCCTATGTCACGATCCGCTATGTTCGAAACGGGTTTGGATTCGGTTTCGGCCTGGCCTCGTCAGCGGCGTTGTTGGCCGCGGGAAAATATCTTTCCCATCAGGCAAACGATATTCTTCTTAAAATTATTGGAACAACATCGATGGGATACGCCGTACTCGATGTTTGGAGCGATGTGATGATCCGTTCCTGTTTGTCCGATGCGACGATTTTAGCCCGCATGACCGGAATTCCGGCGGTCGCTTGGGGCAGCTTATGGATCGTCCTGAGTCTCGCCGGAATCTACGGGACCCTCGTCACCGCCGCCCGAATCGACCGGGCCTGAAGAAGGCATTTCCATTGAAGGCATCTCTGTCGGGGATTGCTGCCGCGCGGGAGCGCGGCGTTTGGGTGCCCTCTGCGAGGACTGTCCTCCGGCTGCGGCGCTCTTTCTTTTTTTAGATCGGGGTTTCGCGGCTGTCTCGCCTCCAAAAACAGCGGCGGCCGTCCAAAACTTTACTTCCTTGTGGCTTGCGGCCATGACGAGTTTCCCATCGGCGGAAACGGCAACACCCCCGTTGCGTTCCACTTCTACGCCGGGAATGGTTCGGACGAGTTTGCCGTTGCGTAAATCAAAAACCGGCATTCCCGAGTGGCCGCCTATGACCGCCGCCATGGATAATCCGTCGGGGCTGAAGGCGACGGAGAACACCTCTCCGTTGATGTTTGTCTGAATGCGGCGGATAATTTTAAAACTCTTCATGCTCCAAAAAACGAGCTCGGCGCGTGGGCCTTCGGGTGTCGGGCGCAGTCCCGCTGCGACAATGACGCGCCCGTTGCGGCTAAAACCACCGCATAGAAAGCCGACTTCTGCATCCTGAAGGGTTTTTAAAACCTCGCCTGTGGCGGCGTCCAGAATCTCGATCTGTCCGCGTGTGCGGCGGGGAGAACGAAACCCAATGGCGGCAAGTTTTTTCCCGTCAGGAGAGAAGGAAAGCGCGCGAATCTGCGAGGAGTCCGGCCACGTAAGCGCCGCATTTTGTTCGGTGCGTTTTTTTTGTTCCAGCGGCCAGATGAGAACACGGGTTCCCATGACGGCGGCAAAGTATTTAGTCTTTGGATCGAACGCGATCGGTCCGCTTGACGCGGATTCATCTTCAAACCGCCTCCAGCGTTCCCCTGTTTCCAGATCCCAGAATCCGATGCTGCTTCCTTCCGCTGAGGCGATGGTGTCTCCGTCAGGACTAAAAGCGAGGCTTTCAGGATTGCCGCTCCAGCCGGGTTCGAGAACCCGGTGCATGCGCCGTTTGAGCGTATCCCAGATTTTTATCCGCTCGGGTCCGCTGCCGTCGGGTCCGCGGGCAGCCGCGAAGCGGCCGTTCGGGCTGAAGGCGACGGCTTTTACGTCATCGGTGAACGTGTATTGCTCCTTGGAACCCGCTTCTTCGGGTTCGGCTTCAGGGGCCTTTTCTTCTACGGGCTTGGCTTTAGGAAGTTCCTTTTCTTTCGGGGCTTCGGATTTTTTTTCACGAAACCGCTTCCCGGCACGGCCCATCTGTCCGCCGCGCTGGGCCCATGCGGCATCCGCCGCAAATAAAAGAAGCAACGCAAGGGTAAACCATTTCATCTTCCGAGTGTAGGGCCGAGATTTAGGCGCGTCAAGTACCGGAATGTGACGTTTGCGTGAGGCGTTCGGGGTCGGTTTTCCTGAAAAGCCACGCCATCGTGATGCCTTTTAGCATCGTTGAAATCGAGATGCACCAGTAGACCGCTTCAACGCCCCAGCCGCCCCAGTGGACGAGCGCCCATGCTGCGGGAAAACGCCCCAGGGTTAACGGAATCGA
>JBFIEP010000121.1:0-6888 GCA_041603335.1 Elusimicrobiota bacterium
GGAGAGTTCCGGCCGCCGTCTAGCCGGGTTGGCATTAAGCCTGCCAAGTACGTTTATTGGAATACCGTGTACACGGTTCTTCAATGGTTTAACGTGAAACTCGCACGCGATCCTTACAATAAGGTTTCTTGGGATAAATGGCCGACGTGGCTTGCCGTCGTGTACTTGCTGAGTAAAATGCGTTGGCTGCGTTCGGATACGTTGACCGATCCTTACGACTACAAAACCAACGACAACAAGGATTATAAGGGTAAGCTGGATGCCGGTACGAAAGGGTATACGGCAAACGGTGAATTCGTCGTTGATAATGAGAATCCGCAAATGGGTGCGGAGAACACCCGGTTTGCCTCGGACGTTCCACCGATGAAGGTCCGCCCCGATGCCGATACGATGGAGCCCACGGCGAAAGATGTTGGTGAAACCCGTTGGCGTAATCTGGATAAGAACGGCAATCCGATCACGATCCCGGCTCTGATTCTCAGCAATCTTGCGGGCTGGTGGATTCAATTTCAATTTCACGGATTCGGCGGAAATACGAAGCGTGATGCGCTGACGGATAACCCCCACGTGATGAAGCGTCGGGATGGGAGTACCGCTAAAATCGATCGCACGAGTGCTGATCACACCCGAACCACTGAGAATGATCGTCCGACGGTTATTAACGAACGGGTCCAAGCTTGGGTTCAGGCGCAGATTTACGGAACGAATGAAGAAGAGCTCGGGCGGTTGCGGTCCAGTGAAAACGGATACATGGCGCTTGATGAGAATGGAAACCTTCTTGAAGATCCGAATAAGCCGGGCGTCGATCTGACCGGATTTAGCAATAACTACAGCGCCGGCTTGAGTTTCCTGCATTGGATTTTTACCGTCGAGCATAACCACATCGCGGATTACTACCGGAGCTTTCATCCGGATTGGTCCGATGAAGAATTGTTCCAGATGGCCCGCAAGGTGAATGTCGCGCAGATGGCGCGCATTCATACCGTAGAGTGGACCGAGGATCTTCTTCAGCACCGGGCCCTGCAAACAGGCATGCATGCCGATTGGTACGGCCTGATGGGGCAGAAGATCAAGATGTGGTTTATGCGCAAGGCGTATCGCCACCCTTGGGTCGCGAAGCTCGTGCACATTTTAAGCGGCTACGATGTTTTTTGGGGTATGCCTGGTTCGCGTTGGGAGCATCATGATGGTCCGTTCCAGGTTCCCTTGCAGTTCCGTATGGTGTACCGCCTGCACGAGCTGGTGCTCGATAAGCAGACTCTTGTCGAACCGGGGACGGATAGGGTTCTCGGTCAGGAAGATCTTCTTGATTTCGTCCACGGTAAAACACGGAGACGGGTGGAACAGTACGGATACGACGTTCTGGGGTATTCCTTTGTGAAGGAATCGGCCGGTGCCCTGACCCTGCATAACATGCCCCGCACCTTAACCCACTTCCTAAACCAGCAAGACGACCTGTTGGCGCGGGGTATGCTCGTAAACGCTTCGCGGGGCCGTCGCTCTTACAACGAGGAGCGTGTCGAAGCCGGGTTGGAGGCTATTTCCAGTTTCTTGGACTTAGCGAAAGGGGATGCAGAGCTTGCCCCCGTATTGGAACGTGCTTTTGACGGGGATCTTGCCAACGTCGGCTCACGATTTGAATCCGCGTTCGCGAAGTTCCAGAAAATCCGAAGCAATATGACCGATCTGGCCGAGCGCGATATCCTTCGGGAGCGTACCGATGGAACCGGTACCTATAACGAGTTCCGCCGTGCCGTCGGGGAAAAGCCCGTCGCGGACTTTATGGAGCTCACCGGCGGCAACGCAGCACTCGCAGAAGAGTTGTCCCGGGTGTATCGAGGGCATATTGATGACGTTGATGCGGGCATAGGAATTCTTGCCGAGCCCAAGCCGGCCGGATTCGCTCTGAGCTACACGCAGTTCTATCAATTCATTCTGAACGCGCCGCGGCGTGTGAAGAGTAATCGTCATTTGACCGAACAGTTCACGCTTAAGGATTACGAGCGGGAAGGAATCGCGTGGATTGAACATGGCGGCGGAATGCTCGGAGTAATGACGCGCGGATTGAAAAATCTTCCTTATGGTCCGCAGGTTATTTCCGCGATGGAGGGTGTTGTACGTCCTTTTGCTCCCTGGAAAGACACCGAGAAATATCCAAGGCGTCTTCTGGAAGAGGGTCAGGAGAATTCCGGGGCGATCTTCAAATCAAACCGGAATACGATCATGCTCGCACTTGTTGCGGTGATCGCGGCAGCGTGGACGGGCGTTTTTGGCGGACTTGCTATGACGGCATTCGTGGTTTCGTTAACCGTACCGGTTGCCCTGTTTATTAAGAGAATGTTGGCATGGCGGTTTCTGCAGCAGACGTGGCAGAAGGTTTATACCGACCGCAGCAGTCAGATGCTCCCGAGGCTCTTTCAAGCCGAAACGTGGATTAGGCGGGCCCGGCTTTGGGGACGAATCGAGGCGTTTGCGGTGACGGCGCTGAGCGCCGTATTGGCGTGGACGGCATGGTCAGCGAATCCGTGGGTAGCGCTCGCCTTTGCCGTGACCGGTTTGTCGACGCTATCAACGCTTAAAAAGACCGGAATATGGGCGGCGGGGATGAGCAACCTGAAGCTGGCGCTGCTTAACCGAATTCGGGACCAACGCACGCCGGCTAAGGCGGTAGAGTCGGCAAAGGTTGATCAGGAAGCGCTCGACACGATGATGCGGGAATTTGCACCGGGTCGTGATTATCTAACCGCCTATGACTTCTCCCGCATGAGAGAGCTGCAGCGGGAACGTGCGGCGGATGCCGGTAAGGGTTGGATTTCGCGTTTCCTCTCTAATAGAAAGGAGAAGAAATTTCATAAGGAACTCATCGAGCTTTATGCCGACCGCATCGTGCATGAAGATCGTTATGCCGTTGCTGCTGTTAGTAAGGGCATGCTGCTTCGCTATTACCAAGGGACAGCGCAAATCGATGTGTCCAACGAGCGTGGAACCCGTCAGGGTCCGGGACTTGTCGGCCGTGCGATTGATGGATTTCTGCGGTTTATGGTGACTACGTTCTCCAGCTCCGCCGGGACGACCGCGGAGCACATCGAGCGCGGGGAAGAGGCGACCGCAAAGGCGTTAGCGAAGGAGATGGTGGCGGTCGCGATGCGAACGCACGCGCTTGAGAAGACGCCCCATCCCGGACGCCCGCTCCACCGCAAGCCGCTGGCTTATCGTACCGGGAAGATCGTCGCGCGACCCGAACTGGCGAAGATGGCAGCGTTGACGCGCGGTTCCTGGTTGGCTGAATTGGCCGACGGCGGTCTTGATATCGAAGCTCGTTTTTCCAACGCCTCTCATGAATTGTACGTCGATGATACGGCAAAGGGATTTCATGGTGTCGGGATTCGGGTGGAGACGTCCAAGCCGCAGGACCTCTTGATGACTAATAAAGTGGTTACGACGGGAAAAAATGCTGCGGCGAATCTTCGTATTCAACGAACGAATGGACGGACGGGTTTTGCCAAGCTTTGGTACACACTCATGCTGCTTTTGCGCCACCCCGTTACCGCATTGATGATGATTCGCGCGAAGCGCCGCGTAACGAACCCATTCGCTGAAACCTATTGGAGCGGTTCCGCGTTTCAATTAGGAGACCGGTTCGTTAAGTATTTCATCCGTCCGGATGCGGAAGGAAAGATGGGGCTTTATTTGCAGCTGAATAATCTCGAGCGTCCTGAGGCCACTCCTCTCGAGAACGGTCTCATTGAATGGCGTGAAGAGGATTCTCCGCCGATTCGCATCGCCGACCTGGAGTTCAATGCCCCGTTGGGATCTGAGGTAGACGTGATCGGGGGCGAAAAGATTCGCTTTGATACGTGGAATCATTCGGGATTTCAGCCCTTGGGAAATCTAAACCGTGCTCGAAAAATCGGCTATAAATTCGCGCAGGAACACACGCGGGGCAAGCGGCCTCACTAGGCCCGAAACGGTTCACTAAAAAAGACGGCCTCCTGTTAGGGGAGGCCGTCTTTTCTTTAGAGGATTAACGATTAGCGGCAGCGTCCGCGGGACTGAGTTCGCCCTACGTTGTCGCATCCTGATAATTCACAACTGCCCCTGCGTCCGCGGTTGCGGCGCCAGCAGCGATCAAGTGCCGAATCTTCGGCGTCGAAGCGGCGCGGCCACGTATCTCCGTAGATTTCCCCGCTAAAGTTTCCATCGTCGGATTTGAAGCGGGCTTTGCAGCGTACCTCTTCGGTGACGCAATTGAAGTTGCATGTTCCGTGTTTCTTCCGGCATTTCTGGCACGCTGAATTTTCGAGGTCGCGAAGATTAAAACCGCGTGAGCGGTGGCCGCCCCAGTGTTCTTCCCAGCCTTTGTCGGTTGCGCTGCAGGAGATCTCTTGGCGTCCTCTGCGTCCGCGTCCGCGATCCCCGTCACGCCCGTGCCCGGGTCGATTCCAGTCGCCGTTGCGTCCGCGTCCGCGATCATCGCGACGTCCGCGATCGGGGAATAAGATATCACCGAGATCAATTTTGAGGGCTTTTGCCTTCTCGATTTTCGGAACTTGAGGGTTGGCCTTTTTTGCGTCTTTTAAAGATGACGCGGCGACTGACTCAAAACTTGTATTGCTATCGGCGTTCGCATTCGGCGCCGCTAGTAAGATCGCGAGAGCCGCGACCAAGGAGACTAATCCCAATTTCTTCATACCACCTCCAAACGTCTGACCTCATTGTAGTCCAGACGTCCCGATACCAATACAGGTCTTCGAGGAGGACTTTTTTGGGTCCTAGGGCCCGGATTGTTGCATGAGGGGGCAGCGCATTAATTATCTCCGATCATCACGTCGAATAGCGTTTTTACCGGATCCTCAACCTCATCCATGCGGACAGTGATTATTTTTCCGGCGCGCGTTTTGTAACTGGCTTCTCCGGGTCGGGAATCGATGTTCTCCGCGGCGAATCGCTCGACGATGTTGAGCAAACGCCCCGCGCCTACGCGTTGTTCTTTATAGGGGGGGTAGTCTTGAAACTTCTCCCAGCTCGTGTAGCCTTCAGCTTCGAGTTTTTCCCGTGAGTTCGCGTAAATCGCTTTCCATACGCCTTCGACTTCGCTGACGGTCCAGAGCGCTGAAGACCGCATGCGCTCGGCGAGATCACTCCCGCGGAACGTTGTTGGCGGTGCGAGTGTCCCTTTCTCTTCTGCAGCCTTGGCTGCGGCTTTCCACCCGTTGTAGTCCTGGTTGGAGAACTTATAGAGAGACACGAGCCCCCAGTTTGTGAACTCGCTGGGCAACGCGCGGTCGTAAGCTGTCAAAAGGCTGGCGAGTGGACTTGCTTCGGTGTGACCGTATTGAAGCCTCCCATCGGAGCCGCGGGGGAAGAGGCGTTCTACCGGAATGCCCATCGCCGCAAGGGCGGGGATCATTTCTTTTCTAAATGCAGACGGCCACCAGTGGTCGAGATGTTCGGCGTTGTCCGCGTTGGAAAGGTCGATCCCAAAGTCGTGGTTCGACATTAGGCGCTGGAGTCCGATGATCTCAGCTTTCGATAATCCCGACTCCTTTCCGTAGGAATTGATCCAGTGCATTGATCCATAGTCGTGCGGGAGGATGAACATATTGACGTACCACATCGGACCTTTTGGGAATGCGCGCGACAAGGCGGCTTTCATTTCCCCGGGGATCTCGACTTTCCCGAGGTCGTGTACTTCCTGGAGAAGGAAGAGGCGTTCAGCGAATTGCTTCTTTGTTTGTCCGGCCTTTCCGAAGATCGGATAAAGCGAGTCGATATCTCGTGCTGCAGGGGCGAGGTGCTGCTTGTCGATGTGCTCGAGATTGGGTCCGATTGCTCCCGGTGTTGTATTCTCGGTTTCCGTTTCCAGGTGACGTCGGGCCAACGTCCGCATCTTGGCGACCTTGGCGTCGCTCATGTAAGCGAGTGCGTCCCATGCCGTCGCGAGTTGAGCTGGTGTCACGTTAGAGATCGCGATATATTTCTTGAGTTGCGCCGCGCCTTTAACAACTTCCGGATCGGCGCGCCCTTCGGCGAATTCATTCGCCATTTCATTAAGGTAAGAACTTCGTTCGGTATCCAGATCCGAGAACGCTTGTCGTTGTTGTCTGCGCAGGTCGACAGCCGCTTTGGAGCGCGATCGATCGGCTCCGTTGTCGAAGATGGATCCCGCTTGGAAGTACGACCGAGCCGCAGACACACCGCTTTGCTTCGCGCTGAAACCAGCCGCTGATGCGAGATTGGCGGACGTGACGGCCGCTCCGGGTTCTTTCTTACCCGCGAATTTCAGTGTCGCCGGTCCCTCTGTTTTAGAGGAACGTTCTATGACGCGTTTCTGTGGAGCGGTCCGAGGTCGAACTCGGGAAGGGCTGATGCGTGCTTCAACGACCGCTTGGGTATCCGGTTTCGCCAGCACGATGTCTGAGTTGGGAATCAGGGAGCCCAGGGTTCCTGTGAGGGAGGGAACTAGGAGCGGTGCTCCATTCTCTAGGGAAGGGCCTTGGAGGAGAATATTGGCCGGCAGGGCTGCGGTGACTGTCGGCTTTCCGATTTTCGCGACTCCCCGAAAGGATCCCGCCGCCAGGACGTTGCTGGCAGGGGTTAGGGCGAGGGCGAGAAGAAGGGCGATTCGGCGTTTGACTTGATTGATCATTCGATAACCTCGAGGGGTAATTAGATTCCCTACTGAGTGGGAATTCGTTACCGATTATTCTGAAGGCGTCGAAAAATCTTTATTTTAAAAGGACTTTTATTTTATGGTGTAATAAGCGGCCCCGTAATGACACAGAGTGTTGCGGGGTCCGCTTACCCTGTTATGGAAATCGACATCGAAACGCTTCGCGCGCGTAAATCGGAAACCGTCACGGCCATTATAGAGGCCCATGGTGAGCA
>JBFIEP010000122.1:0-6888 GCA_041603335.1 Elusimicrobiota bacterium
CCGAGGCGAGGCGTGATCGTAAATTGCCGAGCGAACCGATCCATGTTCTGGAAGGGCAGGTTCGCAATGAGGATATCGCCACGAAGGGACCGGTTGCAATCGATGGAACGGTCAACGCCGACGTCACGGTATTCGGCGGGTCTGTGGAGGTCCGCGGCGAGGTCAACGGTGATGTCGTCGCGATGGGGGGGGCGATTGTTGTGAGCGGCGCGGTAAACGGAGATGTCGTCGGACTCGGCGGTCCCGTTGAGGTGAGTGGGCAGGTCTCTAAAGATCTTGTGACGGTCGGTTCGGACATGACGCTGAGTTCCCATGCGGTGGTGGCGGGAGACGTCTCGGTGATCGGGGGTGATTTTAATCGGGCCGATGGAGCGACCATTAAGGGAGAGGTTTCTAATGTCGGTTCGGGTCTGATTTCGATGGTTCCCGATATCGCCAAAAAGATCGCCAGAATTGAAACCAATAATGCGGTGCGTCATGACAGAGATCATCAGCCGGGATTTTTGGGCCGCGTTTTCGCCTTCGTATTTACGTTTATTGTGTTCGCCGGTGTCGGGGGTATTTTGATGCTGATGGGATTGATTGTCCCTGAGCCGATTGAGCGAATGGGAGACGCGATAAAAACTGATTTCTGGAAGGCCGTGGGGATGGGATTTGTTGTCGCGGTTTCGTTTGTCCCTGCGTTGCTGTTTCTTACTGTTTCAATCGTGGGCATTCCGCTGGTTCCGCTTGCTGTCCTTCTCGCCTTTGGGGTGACCCTTATGGGATTGGCAGCCTTCAGCATCCTTTTGTCAGAGCGCGTCAACGCCTCCCGCAAAACAAAGGCTCTTGAGACGGTTCCTGCGATCGGGTTTGGATTTCTCGTCCTGAACGCCTTATTCTTAGTCGGTAAAGCAATGGGTGTCGTCGGCGGACCCTTTGGTCCCCTCGGATTGCTGTTTGCTCTAACGAATATGATGCTGCTGTCTGTAGCGGTGCTGCTGGGACTTGGTGCGGCGGTTATGACAAAGATGGGAACCAAGGAATATGCGGCGCCGCATTGACCACCCCTTGCTAGTCGGTTAAACTACCGAAATCCATGTCTGAGACTTCATTCGGACGCCGCAAGCTCGGGGCAAAACAGAGTCCCGAAGAGCAGGCGATCCGGAAAAAAATCGACGCGCTTGTCGGCGAGCTGCATCATCTCCGCGAAGAGGAGAAGACCGAATTCGTGCCGGGCAAGGACCGGGTCCATTATGCCGGGCGCGTTTTCGATGACGAGGAGATGCGCAGTCTGGTTCAAAGTTCGTTGGACTTTTGGCTTACGCTGGGGCCTTGCGGGGACGCCTTTGAGGCTGCGGTTAAGGAGTATTTCGACGCACGCCGCTTCGTATTTGTGAATTCCGGATCGAGTGCGAATCTAGTTGCGGTCTCAAGTCTCACAAGTCCGACGCTGGAAAACCCCCTTCAGTCTGGAGATGAAGTCCTGACGCCGGCGGCCACCTTCCCGACAACACTCGCCCCGATTGTCCAGAATAATTTAAAGCCGGTTTTTGTCGACGTTACGCTCGGGGATTATAATGCAAACCCCGAGCTTTTGGCCGAGGCGGTCGGTCCCAAAACACGAGCGATTTTTCTGCCGCACACGTTGGGGAACCCATTCGATCTGGACAAGGTTGCGGCCTTGGCGAAGGAAAAAAACCTTATCTTGATCGAGGATTGCTGCGACGCCTTTGGAGGCACGTTTGACGGAAAAAAGGTGGGGACATTCGGCGCGATGTCGACGCTGTCATTTTTCCCCGCCCACCAGATGACGACGGGTGAAGGCGGCGGGGTCGTTGTTAATGAAGGGAAGTACGCGAAGATAGTCGAGTCGTTTAGGGACTGGGGACGGGATTGTTGGTGTCCGGCCGGGGTGTCTAATACCTGCGGGAAACGATTTGAATGGCAGTTGGGCGATCTTCCGAAAGGATACGATCATAAATACACATACTCCCATCTCGGCTACAACCTTAAGCCTACCGATATGCAGGCCGCCATTGGCCTTGTCCAGCTTGAAAAGCTCGACTCGTTCGTCAAGCTGCGGCAGATTCATTTTAAACGCTATGATGCTGCGTTTAAGAAGTATGAAGACCGTTTAATTCTCCCAACGAAGCATGGTAAGGCTGATCCGTGCTGGTTCGGTTATGTGATTACCGTTAAAGAAGGGGTTTCCCGCGCCGCCCTTACGCGTTTCCTGGAAGAACGAAACATTGAAACCCGTCTCGTTTTCGCCGGAAATATTATGCGCCAACCGGCGTTTCATGGTGTAGAGCACCGCGTGCATAAGACGCTCGAGAACACCGATCGCGTGATGAATGACACCTTCTTTCTGGGCGTTTATCCCGGCCTGACTCCGGCGATGCAGGATTACGTGATCGAATCTGTCGATGAGTTCTTTAAGCAGAATGGCTGAATCCAAAATAGCGATTTTCATCCCGGCTTACAATGCCGCGAGTACGCTTCCGAAAGTCCTAGACCGCATCCCTCCCGAGATTAAGGAGAAGGTGAAGCAGATTTTTATCATCGATAATGCGAGCCCGGATAATTCGCATCTGATCGGTGTCGGTTACCGGGAGAAGCACGGCCTCGATAAATTGGAAGTATTCCGCAATGAAACCAACCGCGGTTACGGGGGGTCCCAGAAGCGGGCGTATCAATACTGCATCGATAAGGGATTCGATATCGTTGTGATGCTTCATGGGGATGCCCAGTACGCGCCCGAGAAAATCCCCTCCTTGCTTGAGCCCCTCGAGAAGAATGAGGCCGATATGGTGTTTGGATCCCGCATCGCGGGGCTCCCCTTGAAAGGGGGAATGCCGATTTACAAATTTCTCGGGAATAAATTCTTAACCGGGATCGAGAATTTTGTGCTCGGGACGAATCTTTCCGAATTCCATTCCGGCTATCGCGTATTTCGCTGCGATGCGCTCGCTAAAATCCCTTTTGATCTTTGTGCTGACGATTACCACTTTGATACCGATATCATGATCCAGTTTCACATTAAAAAGCTGCGGATTGCCGAGATGCCGATTCCCACCTATTACGGGGATGAGCCGAACTTCGTAAACGTCTTTGATTACGGGTTTAAGGTTCTCCAATCGACCCTTGAATACTGGCTCTGGAAGAAGGGCTGGATCTCGGTCGACAAGTACGACAAGGTCTAATCCCTCGCGCCCGCGCGCGCGTACGGGCCCCGACGGGGTTTTGGGGTCCTCTTTTGCTATACTCGGGCCGTCTGGAATTGGAAAAAGTGCAGGCACAAGCGACCATATTAGCTGGCGGCCAGGGCACGCGCATGCGTTCGTTAACGCATGAGCCGAAGGCCCTTTTGTCTGTAAACGGACGTCCCCTCCTGGCTCATCAGCTTGAATGGCTGAAAAAATCCGGATTTGAAGAGGTTTTTTTATGTCTTGGTTATCGAGCGGACCGGGTTCGCGAGGTTTTCGGCGACGGGTCTGACTACGGCATTCGCCTGCATTATCAGGTGGAGCAATTGCCGCGCGGGACGTCCGGGGCTGTCCGTGATTTAGGGGGAGCGATTACGGGCCCACTCCTTGTTCTCTATGGCGACCTCGTTGTGCATTTCGACGCACGCGCCTTGGTGAAAAATCATGTCGCGTCCGGCGCTGCCGCGACGCTGGTCGTGCGCCGCACGGACCATCCTGAAGATTCCGATCTTGCCGATGTCGACGACGATGGGAGTATCCGTTGGATCGGGCGGTTGGACGGCGCGCCGGAGCCTTCCGGCGAGCGCCTGGGGTGTTCGGCGGTTTGGGTTGTGAAGCCGGAGATTTTGCAGTACGCACCCGCAGATACCCCGAGTGATTTCGCGCGCGATGTGTTTCCGCGTGCCCTGGCGGCGGGGGAGCGTTTGCGCGCCCATCGGATTGAAAGGGGTGCGCGCGATATCGGGACCCCCGAGCGCTATGCGCGTTATTGCGAGGAGCACGCGTGAACCGGTGGGGTGTTTTCCTGGATCGGGATGGAACCATCAATGAAGAAGCGGGTCTCATTGATGATCCCGCCAAGCTCAAGCTTATTCCGGGTTCGGCGACGGCGATCAGGCGGCTTAAGGCCGCGGGAGCGGCGGTGGTGGTAACGACGAATCAACCGGTGATAGCTCGCGGAATGCTTGATGAAGAGGGGCTCGGGCGTGTGCACGCACGCTTGCGCGAACTGCTTGCGCGCGAGGGGGCTGTTGTCGATGAGATTCGATTTTGTCCGCATCACCCGGAGACCCATCATGCCGAGGCGAGCGACCCGCGCTACCGCTGCGAGTGTGAGTGCCGCAAGCCCAAGCCCGGCATGCTTTTGGAGGGGGCCAAGGATTCGGGGCTTTCTGCCAGCGAGTTTTACATGATCGGCGACAGTACGCGCGATATTGCCGCTGGTATCGCCGCCGGATGCCAAGGAACGATTCTTTTGGAAACCGGTTTTGCAGGCAAGGATGGCAATTGTCCCAACGCCAAACCGGATGTGGTTTTGGCCGATTTGGGCGCGGCCGCCGATTGGATTCTGGAGAGGCAAGGAATAACGTGATTATATCCCGGACACCGTTTCGAATCAGTTTTGCGGGCGGAGGCACCGATCTCGAATCGTTTTACCGCGAAGAGCCGGGTGCGGTCGTGAGTACGGCAATTGATAAGTACATGTATGTGAATGCGCATCCGTATTTTGAAGATCGTATCCTGCTTAAATATTCCCGGACTGAACTTGTAAAACGCGTTTCTCAGATAAAGCACCCGCTTATGCGCGAAGCGATTCGGCTGGCAAAGATAAAAGGCGGCATCGAGATCGCCTCCGCCGCCGATATCGCAGCAGGGACGGGCCTGGGTTCTTCTTCGAGTTTTACCGTCGGCCTGCTGCATGCGCTGCATGCGTTCGAGGGGCGCTATGTGCCGGCGGAGCGTTTAGCACGCGAAGCCTGCGACATCGAAATCAAGCGCGTGAAGGAGCCTATCGGGAAACAGGATCAAACCATCGCGGCCCATGGGGGATTTCAGTTTATCGAGTTCCTTCCCGGCGGAGAGGTGCGGGTTCAGCCGATTATCTTTCCACGGGGGAAAGAGGCGGCGCTTAATGAGCGGATGCTTTTGTTCTATACCGGGACCACGCGCAGCGCAAGCCGAATTCTAAATCGCCAGGGCCGCCGCGCGAAGGCCAATCGGGACCACTTGCGGAAAATCCGCGGTTTTGCCGATGCCGCACGCGAGAGCTTGCAGCGGGGTCGGATTGATGATCTTGGCGAGATTCTGCATGAGGGCTGGGAGCTTAAGAAAAGTCTGGCGAAAGGGATCTCGAATCCGCGCATTGACCGTGCCTATGCGAAAGCGCGCAAGGCCGGTGCGATGGGCGGGAAGGTTTTGGGTGCGGGGGGTGGAGGCTTTTTGCTGTTATTTGCGAAAAACGGGCGCCAGGGTGCGCTGCGGCACGCAATGAAAGGATGGCGCGAAATCCCTTTTAATTTTGAACCGGAAGGCTCTAAGATTGTTTATGTGAGTGGGTAGAGGAAACATGAAAACGAAATTTCTTCAGGGCGGCGATTGGGCGGACAAGGCGTATGGAACGGGGCCGAAGAATCTGACGCCTCGCAGGTTCGCCGAATGGTATCGGGAGCGGATGCTCGAGCAATTCCACGGACTCGATACCGCCGCGATCGCCAAGGTTGCCGGTTGGCTCAAGTCCGCGCGGGGCACAAAACGCCAGGTATTTGTCTTGGGCAACGGAGGTTCGGCCGCGACGGCGTCTCATGCGGCCACCGATCTTTCCAAGACGGCGATGGCGAAAGGGAAAAAGCCGCTGCGCTGCATCGCGCTTACCGATAACAGTTCGTTTATTACCGCTATCGGAAATGACCTCGGATATGACCGGATCTTCTCGCGTCAACTGGAAAACCTTTTGAATCCCAACGATATCGTCCTTGTTATCACGGGAAGCGGAAACTCGCCGAATATTCTCGATGCCGTCCGGTTCGCTAAAAAGCGGGGTGCAAAAACCGCCGCGCTGCTTGGATTTACGGGCGGAAAGCTTAAGCGGATGGTGGACGTTCCTGTTCTTATCCCAAGCACGCAATACGGCGTCGTTGAAGACCTGCATAGCTCGATCATGCACATCCTAACGTTCTACTTGAAGCAGGCCTAATTTGAAAAAGGTTTTTGTCACCGGCGGAGCCGGATTCATCGGAAGTCATCTTGTCGACCGTCTTGCATCCAAGGGCGCCCGGGTGACGGTCTATGATGATTTTTCAACAGGGCGAAAACTATTTCTTAAGGACGCCTTGGCGACGCGCAGGGTGAAAATCGTCAAAGGGGACGTCCTGAATCTTAAACGGATGACGGCCGCCATGAAGGGCCATGATGCGGTATTTCACCTCGCGGCCAATGCCGATGTCCGCGGGGGAACAAAGGATACAACCATCGATCTGGAACAAAATACGATCGCGACCCACCGCGTGCTGGAGGCGATGCGCGCGGCGCGGGCAAAGAAGCTCGTCTTCGCGAGTTCAGGTGTCGTCTACGGGGAGCCGGACCGGTTCCCGACGCCTGAAGAATATCCCGGGATTCAAACGTCGGTCTATGGGGCGTCGAAACTTGCGGGGGAGGCGATGATCCAGGCGTACGGAAATTATTTCGGGATAAAAAGTTGGTCCTTCCGTTTTGTCTCATGGATCGGAGAGCGTTATACCCATGGCGTTGTATATGACTTCGTTAAGAAGCTCCGCCGAAACGGCCGCGTTCTTCCCATTTTAGGGGACGGCCGTCAGCGTAAATCCTATTTGTACGTCAAAGACGGTGTCGACGGAATTTTCCGAGCCATTGCCCGGGGAAAGGGGATGTCCCAGATCTACAACCTGGGGCATCGGGAATC
>JBFIEP010000123.1:0-6867 GCA_041603335.1 Elusimicrobiota bacterium
GGGTTCGGTCCAAACCGCTTTGCAGAAGTAGGGAATAATACGGAAGACGTTCGTAGAAAAGAACACTGACTGCGACCGCCGCGACAACGCCGAGTTGTGAAAGGGCGAATCCTTCGGCGGCGTCGAGTTTCGCTTTTGTCTTGGACGCCCAGAAGCTTCCGAGCGTAATGCCGGTAATAAAAGCGGCGAGCATGAGTGAAAAGGCGTAGGCCGACCCGCCGAGGGACAGCGCGAGGATTCGAATCCATGCGATCTCATAAAAAAGGGATGCCGCTCCGGCCAGGAAAACCGCGGGAAGGATGATTCGGTTCAGGGGTTTGGGGTCATCCTTATCCGGTTGTGTTTTCGCCGCGGGCGAATTCATGCGCCACGCCGCCGTTCCAATGGCGAGGTTTAAGGCGGCGGTTAATAAAAGCGGGGCATCCAGCCCTAAGAGGGGGATGAAAAAAAATCCCGCCGCGAGCGCGCCTAAAACGGCTCCGGCGCTGTTAAGCCCGTAGAGTTTTCCCAGTTCGGGGCGCAGGCCTTCCAGGTTGCGCACGCTCCAGCGCGTGAGGGCGGGAAGGGTTCCGCCCATCAACAAGGTCGGGGGCAGCATGACGATGATCGCCCCCGGAAAGCCCGGGATAAACCGTAGGAGCAGAGGGGACGCGGCGCCCAGCGCTGCAATCCCGAATTCAAGCTTGGCGTAAAGGCGCAGTGGATTGCGCGTGCGGTCGGCCAGGGGGCCAAAGAGGGCGTTGCCTGCGGCCAGGCCTCCCAGGAAGAGGCCGAGGACGGCGGTTTGGGCGATAGCGGTTCCGCCGAGGGTGAGTGCGAGTTGTTTTGCCCAGACGACTTCGTAGACGAGGCCGGTGAAGCCTGAGAAGAAAATTAAAATGGGAATCGCCACTAGGCGATTTTACTTATTAGGAGGGTCCCAGTTTTCGGGAATCAAGCCTTGGGCTTGCAGATCGCGCGCGACGCGTATGAGGCCTGATGTGTCGAGGCCGTCTGCGGCTGCTAAGAGTTCGTCGAAATGATTTGAGACCGAGTCTTCGGTCATCATGCTCATGACCATCTGGGCGCGTATTTTTTGACCGTCGATTTCGCCGAAGGTGATTTCAAGATTTTCTCCGACCTTCCGCGATGATGCTGCTGAAAAGTCGATGCTCCGCGCGAGCGGATGATCGGCCTGCAAGGCGTGCTTCCAGCGAAAGAAGGTGTTGTTTCGATTAATAA
This sequence comes from Elusimicrobiota bacterium, assembly GCA_041603335.1. Classification (GTDB taxonomy): domain Bacteria; phylum Elusimicrobiota; class Elusimicrobia; order UBA1565; family UBA1565; genus UBA1565. The sequence goes on from JBFIEP010000123.1 coordinate 1,222, forward strand.
CGATTTGACTCGGGACGCTGCGGATGGCCATTCCCAAATCCATGATGGCGTCGGGATCAAGCGGCGCTTCGGGGATGGGTGCGTTCCAGACCGTATTCTTTAATTCGTCGCGTAAGGCTTGGGCGGCCTCGGCGTCTGATGCGTCTGTTTCCTTAATCTCCTTGGAAAGTTCCATCCAATCGGAAAGGCTGAGGCCGGCGTCGCGGTGTGCGTTTAAAATCATGGAGATGACGGTGATGTGCATGCCGGTTTTTTCGGCGACGACGCTGAGCATGAGTCCCTGTGTCGCCATCGCGTCGCCCACGCCTTCGGGCATCGCGGAATCGGCGGCGTTGACGGGTTCGCCTTTACCGCCTTCAAACAGCGTTGTCATGCGTTCGGACTTCGAACCGTTGTGCGGTTTGACGGCTTCCTGGGCGCGTTCGGTTGTTTTGAGTGCGAGGGGGTTTACTTTCTCCGCTTTTTGTTTTTGAAGCGTGGGGGGTTCAACGATTGGGAGTGCTGTCTCTTGGAGAATGGGAGCGGTGATAGTCGGGAGGATACTGATTGGTGTTAGTGATAGGGAAAGTGGTTTTGCGAGTGTGGGTGCTTTGGGGGCAGTCATGGGCATCGCGACAAAGCGGGTCGCATTGGCGGGTGCTGCGAGCAGCATTGAGATCGCTAGAAACGATCGCATACGCTTATAGAATTGCGATTTTTAGGGGTTAGCTACAGGGCTGGGGGGCCTATAAGGGAAGTGGTATTTGGCCTAGGAGGAAATCGTTCGCAGGCGGATCGGGGAAACGCATCCGCATTCTCACTAAGAAACTCCCGAAATCGGTCATCAAACCCCGGATCATCCCGCAGGCAAGGGTTCGAAAAAAAACAATCTTTCACAGCAAAAAATAGCTTCGTTCCGCCCCAGCTGACCGACCCATACAGCACCAAGAAAACGAAAAAATCGGAAGGCAGCATCGATGAACCGGAGTCATCGACCATCGAGCAGGCCAGCGCTTGGGGCGCTATCAAGACTTGTGTGAAAAGCCCGCAGAGAATTCTCTTCATGATAAATTGAGGATGCCCCTCAATGTGAAGGAATTCTACGCGACTTAGGTCGGTGACCTAGGTATTGCGGTTAGATGCGGATCCCCGGAAGCGCAAACGTTTCCGGCACGAAATTCTCCGTTACGCCTTAGGGAGCGTGAAATAAAACGCCGCACCCTCTCCGATTTCCGATTCCAGCCACAATTCCCCTTGGTGTTCTCCCACGAGGAACTTGACGATGTTAAGGCCCAGGCCGACGCCGTCGCGATGTTCGCCGATGGCAGGGACCTGCATGAACCGTTCGAAAATCCTCTCCTGATCTTCTATCGAGATGCCGGCTCCACTGTCTTTTACGCCTACAATAACCGAACCCTCGCGGATACCGGTGCCTTCTGTCACTGTAACGGTAATTTCTCCTGCGGTGGGGGTGTTCTTGATAGCGTTCGAGATTAGATTGTTGAGCACCTGGACGACGCGCCCATGATCGGCGAGAACCATTCCTGCTTGGGCGGCATCGACGCTTGCCTTCAAGCGAAGGCCTTTGGCTGACGCCCACGGCGCCAATCCATCCACGGCTTCCTCGATAATGGTCGACAATTCAGTCGAGACGGGTTCGACGTGCATATTGCCGTTGGTCATTTTTGAAAAGTCGAGGATTTCATCGATCATCGATTTTAGACGTTCGCCGTTGCGGCGGCTGATGTCTAAGAAGCGTTTTTCCTGGTCGGTGAATTTATTATTGGCCATCTTGGTGATGATTTCGAGCGCCGAGCAAATGGAGCTCAGTGGGGCCTTCAACTCGTGGGTCACGTGCGCGATGAATTCTTCTTCCATGCGCGCGGCTTCCTTGTATTTCGTCAGATGCGGCATGACCGCGTAGGTACCAACCACCCGGCCCTCCACGTCCTGAACGACTGCCATGGACCCGCGGATGACGCGCATCGCTTCTTCGTCTCCGGCGATCTTGATGTTCTTCGAGATTTCGTGGCCGCCGCTTAGGTCTAGGTTCTGCGACATAGCGACGACCTTGGCTTCGCCTTCAACCATTTCTACCAGGGGCCGGCCGGAGACCTCTGAAAATTTCTGACCGAAGATATCCTCGGCCTTTTTGTCCATCATCAAGACGTTGCCTTCATTGTCGACTACGATACGGCCGTCGGCAACGGTCTGCATGACATTTTCCGTGCGTTGGCGTTGGTTGACAACAATCTGATTTTCTTGGCGCAGGACGTTGGTTTGCTGGGTGACGCGCTGTTCGATCGACTGACGGACCATTCGGACGGTTTCTCCGTAAATTTGAGCCCGTGCCTCCGGATCGCTGACCGATTCTTCTACCAGACTTTTAATGAGTGCGCCGAAGCCGCCGCCGGTAGGATGGCGCGTCGCCGGCGAGGGGGATTTGGGAACATCCGGGATCGGATTCGGGATCGGTTGGGGGCGTTTAGCGGACGGTTTCTTCTTTTTTTCCCGTATGTATTCCGCGGTGTCGCTAACGATGCTTTGTACTCCATTGCGCTCGAGAAACTCTTCCAAGACGATTTCCTCGCGTTGTGAATCCGGCATCGCGATGATCTCGCATAACGTCGTCAATTCGTGCAGCTTTGTTTTGTTCTTAAGGCAGAGATTTTGAATATGATGGGCCCGGAAAAAATCGAGCAGCATCTTCGGGGCCGCACTGACTTCTGCGAGAACGGTTCCGTTAGCGAGCCAGCGGCCGTCCCGGAGGGAGAGGTCAAACATCTCCCAGCCTGATTTCCGCAGGGCTGTCAGCAGGGAGCGGTGCGTGTCCTGAAGCGACGCTCCGGGAACCGGGTGTTCCGGTGCATAGAGGGATATCAGTTTAGCGCTCTGGCCGAGGCTTTTGAGAAATTCCCGCGAGACGATGAGTGCGTCTCTTGATATGCGGCCTCCGGGTTCGGTCGCAATCGTTTCCGCCTGAATTCTACTGTGGGAATTTTTATGCACGGGACCCTCCTTCTACAATGGCTTTGAGTCCTTCGGCCATGAGCACGCTGCGCGTGTTTTTTGCCAAAGCCGGTGTTAGAACAGCGAGGGCATCTTCCGGATTCCCGATGCGATAGAGAACCATTGCGAGATTGTAAATCGCCAACGAGTGGTCCGGATTGATCTGCAACGCGGCACGGAACTGTGAGGCGGCTTCTTGGAGTCTTCCTTCCTTGCAGAGCACCGCTCCGAAATCGATATACGCACCAATAAGGGCAGGGTCCAGTTCAAGGGCCCGTTGTATCGCGGGATCGGAGGAGGAATAGCCGAACGCACGCCAGTATTCGTACCAGTTTTCCGCGTCGTTGGGATCTAGATCCAACGCGATCAGCGCTTCCTCTTTTCGGGCGATATCATCGGCCCCCGCACCACGGCGCAGAGCAATCGCCATCGCTCGGTGTGAGACAGAAAGTTCCGGGACGAGTTTGATCGCGGCGGTCGCATGCGTTTGGGCCGCCTGGTAATAGCTTTCGCATTCGAGGAACACGATTTCCCGTCGAAATCCCCAATAGGCATAACACTCGGCGATGGCGGCGTGTGCGGGACCATAGGAAGGGCTTTCTGAAAGAATTTCCCGCAGGATTGCGATGGCTGCAACGAAGCCGTCAACATCGAAAAAGGCTTTTTTCTTGTTTGCTTTTTCTAAGCGGTCTTTAAGGGTTAGCTTCTTGGGAGCCTTTGCAGCAGCAATCGGAGTACCGGCAAGGGTTGATGTCGGCATCAACCCGAAGCGTTTCGGCCGATGGCGTTTTTTTGCCTGTAGAGGAGCGTGTCTGACAACCATGATTAGCCTCCCAGAACGATTTTCATCGCCTCGGGGATGGAAGTATCCCCGTCCGCCACTGCCATTAACGCGGCCTCGCGAAGCGGGATCATCCCTTCGGAAACGGCTAAGGCCATAAGTTCATCGGCCCCCGCTCCTTCAAGAATTTTCAAGCGCATCTCGGGGCTTCGAATTTCCATAACTTCAAAAACCGGCATACGGCCGCTGTAACCGGTTTGATGGCATTCCTTGCAGCCGACTGATTTGTAAACGACGCGCAGGGAGTCCACCTCTTCCTTGGTCAGGAAACGGGCTTCTTCCTTGGAAACAGGAACCTGGACCTTGCAGCTGGGGCAAAGGGTCTTTACCAGGCGTTGGGCGATAATCAGGCGCACGCTTCCCGAAACGAGATACGGGGCGAGTCCCATATGGGTCAAGCGAGAGATGGTCGCGGGTGCGCTATTGGTATGAAGAGTCGACAGAACGAGGTGACCGGTGATCGACGCTTTGACCGCTATTTCGGCGGTTTCCAGATCTCGAACTTCGCCGACCAGCATGACGTCAGGATCCTGTCGAAGGAAGGATCGCAGGACGGACTCAAAGGTCAGACCGATTTCCGGTTTAACATTCGTCTGTGTGATTCCGGGGAGGCGGTATTCGACCGGATCTTCGGCTGTCATGACGTTGACGTCGGGCTGGTTAATCGCGGCGATCATGCTGTACAGTGTGGTTGTTTTTCCGCTTCCGGTGGGACCGGTGACTAGAATGAGTCCATTCGGTGTTTCCAGTGCCTTTTCGATAACGAAGGCATCGCGTTCTCCCATGCCGAGATCTTCAAGACCTCCGGAGACCTTATTGCCGCCGAGGATACGCATGACGATCTTTTCCCCATAGGTGCTTGGAAGCGTGCTGACGCGGAATTCGATTTTTCTTCCCTGAATCGTCGCCCGGAATTGTCCGTCTTGGGGGCGGCGGCGTTCCGTGATGGTAAGATCGGCCATGATTTTTATGCGCGCGCTTAGCCGGGTTCCCAGCGAAGAAGGCAGTTCGCAGAGTTTTTGGAGAGAACCGTTTACCCGGACGCGGACAATGATCTGGTTTTCCTGGGGTTCGATATGGATATCACTGGCGTTCATCTCGGACGCCTGCGCGATGATGCTGTTTACCCGCTTAATAAGAGGGGAATCATTCGCCATGGCTTCCAGGCCGGCGGCTTCTTCCTCGTCGCGGACTTCATGTTCTTGTTCAAAATCGACTAGACCGTCGTAGTTGTTGAGATCGTCCTTGGGCGGAGCGTCATCTGATTCAAGATCCGCCAACTCCGGAACGGCGGATAGCTCCTCTTCACGGTCGTCGACGTGGTCTGACTCCGCAATCGGTTCGTCGATTCTCGATTCGATCGTGGGAATCGTAATGCGGCCGTTAAAATCTCCGTTGAAAGGGGCGGGGGCGGAGTTCCCAATAGAAATTCCATCAAGACTGATCGAGGATTCTTCCTCGGGTTGTTCGTGTCCGACAAATCCGACCGGCGCGACGCCTGGGCGATTTTGCTCGATGATCTGCGTCGTCTCAGGCGAGGTTTCGGCGATAGGCGTTGTGTCTTCAAGTGATTCTTCTTTGGCTTTAGGTTTCGACGCGGTTTGTTCCTTTCCCGGTCCGATAAGTCCTTCAACGCAGGAGATCAGTTTCGCGTTCCTGACGGGCTTTTCCAAAAATTCCTGGATGTCGAGATTCATTTCCTTGAGTTGGCGGCGATTGCGGGCACCTGTGAACATGATGACAGGCGTCTTTCTAAGTTCGTCGCTCCTGCGGACTTCCTGCAGCATCTCGTAACCGTTGAGTTCCGGCATGTTGAA
>JBFIEP010000124.1:0-6829 GCA_041603335.1 Elusimicrobiota bacterium
CGGTCTCCCGGTTAACAAGCCCGACCAATGACTGCGCGACAAGCCCGAGAGCGGTTAGAAATACCGACGACGCCAGCAGCACCGCAACGAGCATCAGGCGAAACACCATCCAATCGGCGATATAGTGCTGTTTGATGTAAAAGGACACGGGTGCGGCGGGGCCGCCCAATTCGAGTCCCAACAGCGCCGCCGAAATAAGCGCGAAGACGCCTGCAATAAACCCGAACACGCGCAGAGGCCGATAGGTGAGAGCCGTTTCAATAATAACCCGCAGGAATCGAAAGCCGTCACTGAAAACCGATAATTTGGACTCCCCGACGCGCTCTTCATAGGGCATCGGTGATTCCCCGATCGTAAGCCGAGGGTCAAGAATCGCGCGGACGCTCATCGCGGGGGTAAAATGCAGCCCATTGGGAAGCGGGTACAAACGTGAAAGCGCACTCCGTTTGAGAACACGCATGCCGCTTGCCACATCGCTGACGTCAGCGCCTCCAAGCGCTTGAACGAGACTGCGGAAAAACCGGTTTCCCATCGAGCGGAGAACCGGCATTTTACTTCCCGGATGCATTCGGGACCCCAGCGCACAATCCAATTCGCGCTTCAAGACATCACGGATCAGCGTTTCAAAAAACCCGGGATCGCAGGTTCCATCGCCGTCCAAAAACCCCAGAAGATCTCCCTGGGCCTGATCAAAACCCGTTTTGATCGCTGCGCCGTAGCCGCGATTTTCAGAATGGGAAATCACAACGGTTCCCGGGACGCCCTGCGCCTTTGAGGCGGTCTTGTCCGAGGACCCATCATCGACGACGATCACTTCGATAGAGTCGACACCAAGCTTCCCGGCGTCGAGTGCGGCACATCGACGCACGAGCCCTTCGATCGCGTTCTCCTCGTTTAAAGCGGGAATGACGATCGAAAACTTCATCCTTGTCAGCGGCTCTTAAGGAAGGTCCAGAGTTTTTCAAACCCCGCCTTCGCGCGCGTCTCGGGCTTCCAACCCAGCTCGCGCCGGATTTTGTCGACGCTCGAAATATAGACACGCTGATCGCCGGGACGCCAGCCCTTTTTCTTAACGGAAACCTTCTTTCCGCGACGGTCTCCGATCCAATCCAATAATTCAAGAAGGGAGACCGTGTTGGAAGGCCCGCCGCCCATATTGTAAATGCGGCCCGCCGATTTTCCCCGCTTGCGGTAGGCGACATCAAACGCCTTCACGAGATCTTCGACATAAAGGACATCCCGCACCTGGCGCCCGTCGCCGAAAAGCGTAACTCCTTTATTGGCCTGCGCGGCCTTCATGAAGTGCGCGACCCAACCCTGGTCTTCATTTCCCTGCTGATGGGGACCATAGATGCACGATTGGCGAAACACCACCGTTGGAATCCCGTAGATCCGGTGGTAATCGCGGAAATATTGGTCGGCGGCGCCCTTGGAGCATCCATACGGGGAGTGGAAATCGAGGGGATCGTTTTCGGTAATGCCGCGAGGACGGTTGGCATATTCATAACGGTCTTTTTTGCGGCGGATCTTAACCGTCTCCATTCCGCCATACACCTTGTTCGTCGACGTATAAAGCGTGAACGGTTTCTTCCCGGATTTCCTTACAGCCTCCAGCAGGTTGAAGCTCGCAAGCGCATTCATTTCGAAATCGGAACGCGGATCGGTCACCGAAGTGGTCACGGCGACCTGGGCCGCTAAATGCAAAACCATCTTAAGCCCATTGCGGCGCTCATGCACCCAGCGCTGCGCGGTTTTCTCATTACTCAGATCACCCTTGATAAATTCAACAGGGCCGCGGCTCCTTAGCCACTTCAGATTTTTATCGGTCCCCTTCCGGGATAAATTATCCAAGACAGAAACCTTCCAGCCCTTTCGCAAATAGGCATCGGCGGCATTAACGCCGATAAAGCCCGCACCGCCCGATATTAAAACGCGATTGGTCATAAATTAATGCTCCGGATTGACTGCCGTAAATAAATTCAACGTCAACAACTTCGAGAGCGGCCCAAGGGATTCAAACCACACATCGACCGTCGAAAGCCCCGGGATCCAATTTAAAAACAACGGGGGGAAAAAACCAAAACAATGGTTCTCGGGTTCGGCATACCCCCCATCACGGAAATTCTTCAAGATGCCGCCCGGCCAGACTTGGAAAATACCGCGCTCGACGGCCCAGCTTTTTCCCGGGTGAAACGTTATCTGAAGATACCAAAGAAAATTCCACGGGTTGGGCTCAAGGAATATGACGCGCCCCCCGGGCTTAAGGTACCCCCGCAAAACCCGCAATGCGAGGGCCGGGTCTCCCACATGATGAAGGATGTGAGCCCCGACAACAGCGTCAAACCGCCGCTCCCCCAGCTTGGCAGGAGCCGTTGCGTCTTCCTCGAGAAGCTCCAGGTTTTCCCAGCGGGGATGGGATTGGAGTTGTCCTGCCATATACTCCAAAGATTTGGGGGAAACATCGATGGCCGTCACATGCGCGCCCTTATCCAACAAGGGCGTTGTAAACCGCCCTCCGGAGGCTCCAATCTCAAGGATCGAATCGCCTTCTTTGGGATTTATCGCGCCGATATAGCGGGAGAGAACAAAATCCATATACGGATTGGATTGTTCGAAGTTGGCGTCATAATGACCCGCCGTAGCGTCAAAAAAACTACGCTGGGCCTCTCTCCAGCTCTTGTCAGGCATTGCGGGATTATAGCTTTACTTCCGGGTCCAATCCGTCGAAGGCAAAGATCCTAAACAGCGTCAAATACGACGCTAAATTTCCGCCGATCTTCATCCCGCTCGCCCCCTTCTTCTTCGCATAATCATAGATGAGCGGGATTTCGCGGATTTCACGGACGAAGCGGCGCATCCGCAGCAGCATCTCGGCATTGCAGGCAAAGCCCCCAACGGAAGTAAACCGGTCGCCGTAGGCGTCCAACGCACGCTTGAGCGGTCCTGCGCGGTAGGCCCGATAAAAGATGGTGTAGTCCCGAACCCCCGGAAGCCCGCACACCAGCTGCAGCATCCAATTGGCGCACCGGCTTAAAAGAAGCCGCTTCATGGGGAAATTTAGGTACTTCCCCCCCGGAACATAGCGGGAGGCAATCACGATATCGCATTCACCGATAAGCGCTTCAATCATGGCGGGAAAAATTTCCGGCGGGCTCGTACCGTCCCCTTCCAGGACGATAACGGCATCGTCCTCATGCGCCCCGGAAACAGCCGAACGCATTCCCGTTAAGAAAGCCGCGCCAAGCCCCTGATTCCCCTTATGGCGCAAAATCCGAATATCATGCTTCGCCGCAAGACTCTCGGCCACTTCAAAGGTGTTATCGGCGGAACCGTCATCGACAACACAGGCTGTACATTCAATTCCCATGGGCCCGACAGCGGCTTCTATGCGCTCAAAGAGAGCCGCAAGATTTTTCGCTTCATTGTATGCCGGGACGACCAACCAGAGCTTCATTTCCAAAAGCTTATCACATCTGTAATAATTCAATTGTGACTGCAAACGCACCCGACCGCTGCCTTATCTGCGAAGAAACGCAATTCGGCTTTCTTTTCGAAAAGAACGGACACCGGGTGCATGAATGCCTCGCCTGTAAAACCGCGCGCGTTGAAACGATCCCTTCCCCTGAAGAACTAAAGGCGCATTACGATCTAAGCTACTTCAAAGGCTCGAAGGAAAAATTCGGATACGTTGACTACGCCGCCGAAGAGGAAGGACTCGTATCGGTTTTTAAACAGCGGCGAAAGACCCTCGAAGCAATGGTCCCCGGCGGCCGCATCCTCGACGTCGGCTGCGCGACAGGCGGCTTTCTAAAAATTTTCGGTCCCCATTGGGAAAAACAAGGGATCGAACTGTCAAACGAACTCCTGGAGGCTCACCCCGCCCCCGGCGACGTTCCTATTTGGATCGGGGACTTCCTTGAATACGAACCCCCGGAGCTTTTCGATGTCATTACGATGTTTGATGTTCTTGATCATGCGCGGGACCCTGCCGCCATGGTTAAAAAGGCGGCCCGGCTATTGCGTCCGGGCGGCATCCTCTGCGTGCTCGTGGGCGAGCGCACCAGTCTATTTCCCCGCCTCATAGGGAAACGCTGGCATCTCTACATTCCCCCAACTCATTTGACCTACTTCAGCCGGCAAGGGCTCACGAAGCTGCTTGAAGCAACGGGTTTTGAAACCCTGTCGCGCGGCTATGAATGGAAATGGGTTCCGCTGTCCCAATGCTTTTTCAGACTCAGCTATATCCTTCCTTTTAAATTCATTTGGAAAATCTACGAACTGCTTAACGGAACCTGGCTGGGAAATATTTGGATTCCCATCAACCTCCGTGATGTCGCCCTCGTGTACGCCCGGAAACAATGAAAATAAAGCTGTTCCTCGTGACCGTCGGACTCTTTGTCGGCTTATGGGGAATCACGTGGTGCCTCCCTCAAAAAAGCCGCGTCAACCGCGTCCTGCCTCAAAGCCTCGATACTCCTGAGTTTCGAAAATCCCTGCTCGAGTCCTGGCAAAGGCTCCACGCAAAACTCGGCAAAGACCTCATCGTTTCAGAGCACGTTTTCGACCGCGGCTTTAAGCGCGACCTGACGCTTGAGGCGGGCTGGTCGACACCGCCCGAGGCCCTCATAAACTCCGCGCGCGCATTTCACCTCCGCTCCGCCTATCCCGACGAAGCCGGAATTCTCCGCGGCGTTGCGAGCCTTAAGCCCCACCGGCTCCAATTCAACCCGCACATCTACTGGTACGGCAACTCCTATATGATTCCCCTCGCCGCCTGGATCGGGGTGTCCTCTCTCATCTCACCGGTAAAACTCGTTTCGGGACTCGGCTATTACCTCGAGAACATCGATAAAATGGCCGCCATCTTTCTGTCAGGGCGACTATTTTCGGCGGCGGTCTTTTGGGCATGCGCGCTTCTGCTGGTCGTCATCGGGAAGCGCCACTTCAGCGAGCGCGCCGGATTAATCGCGGCCGGTTTATTTTTAGTCTCCCCGGGCCTCGCCTTCAATTCTCATTTAATGAAGCCCCATATGCTCGGCGTCATGTTCGTTTTAATCGGTTTTTCACTATGCGCCGACATGCTTAAAACCGGCGGGACGCGCCGCGGCATTCTTGCCGGCGCGGCGTTCGGTGTCGCTGCCGGGGCGGCAATCCATCTAAGCGTCGCGACCCTCATCGTCGCCGCGGCCTTCGGCATGCGGCTGCGCGATGGTGAGGATTTTCTTTCCGAGTGCCGGTGGGTCGGCGCTTCCGCCTTAAGCTTCTTCGCCGCGTATCTGCTCTTTAACAACTATTGGATCACCGATTTTTCAGCGACCCTTACAGCCATGAAGGAAATGTTTGTTATTTCCGGCAAGCTTGAAGCCAAAACCAGCGGCCTGGTGACGATCCTTACGTTTGCAACCAAGGGTCTTTGGAACGCAATGACGCTCCCGATCTGGCTGGTCTTCGCCTACGGGCTCGTGCAGAAAAATAATTTCAGAACCGCCGTGGGAAACCTGGCCGTGTTTTCCATCCTTCTTTTTCTGATTTCGAGCGCCCTCTACGCGACGGTGGATCATTTCTCCACCATTCGTTACTTCGGCGGGTCGCTTATCGGATTTTTGCTCGCCGGTGCGGCGATCGATGCACACGGAAAAGGTGTGAAGGCCTTTGCGGCGGCGGCGTTCGTCTACGGCCTAACGGCGACCTCGGTTCTAAACTACAACCTCTATTTGGATGCAACCGGCCGGTCAACAAAAGACCGCGCCGGAGATTGGATCGAACAGGAAATTCCCGCCGGCAGCGAACTCTGCATGCTGCGCATGCCGGAGCCTTCCAACTCCCCGTATTTCCAGTGGAACCGCTATCGCCTGCGCTTCGTCCACGAGGAGGCCGTTAAAGACCTCGCGGCCTCAGGCGCGCTTCCCGAGTACATCATTCTCACTCACGCGGGCGGGACCGATGAGCAGCGCTTCGCACCGCTTGCCAAGCACTACAAACTACTCAAAAAATTCGATTCGTTTTCACTGGGGCCGATCAACTTCCCGACCGGTCAGATTTTGGGCAACCCGCCGGTGGAAATCTTCAAGCGGTCCAAACCCTTGGACAACACGACGGCTGCCATAAGAATAACCCACGGCATCGCCGAGACCCTGTAGCGAATCGATGTCAGAACGAGCGCGTAGACGCCGTTTACCGAGAACAATAGAAGATAGGGAAAGAGAAGCTCTATCGGTGCGACCCGCACCAGCAAAAGCCCTATCAGCCCCAGCGGAATAATCCATCCATCCGAGAGCAGGCTCACCGCGCGGATCAGCGTCATTGATTGACCGTAATCCCGTTCGCGCGGGAAAACGCGCCAAATATCGACAAAAAATCTCCAGGCCACTAGTCGCGCGTATTGAAGGGGGGCTTGGGCAACCTGCTTCAATCCCGCCTTCCAGAAAAAAGACTCCCGCTCCGCGATGGTCTCTAACTCCAAGCCTTTTGCAACAACCGGGTGATTCGCTAAAAGCCGCGTCTCTTCCGGCGTTCCGGCAACGCCGGGCGGAATAAATAGATTGTTATGAAAGGTACTCCCCGCACCGGCCGTAGAACCCACAATCACGCGGTCAAACGCAATATAGTTGCGGATCGGCCAGGGGGCGTAAAAAAGAAGGAATGCCAGCCAATAGACCGGAATCCAGGAAGCGGCCTTCTGAGGCCGGAAATAAAACAACAGCGGCGGGACCAGCAGCAGCCCGAACGGAAGAAAGGTTGTATTGGTAAATGCCGCCAAGACGCAGGCACCGGCGGCGATCACGACCCACACCGTCTCATCCCGGCGCAGCGCTTCAAGCAAGGCGAG
>JBFIEP010000125.1:0-6788 GCA_041603335.1 Elusimicrobiota bacterium
CCCGCTTAATGTTCGCCCCAAGAACCGGAACGCTTATTTTTCCAACAAGCTCTTTAATGACATCCGTACCGAAATCAAATTCATGATTCCCAATGACAACCGCGTCATAACCAATCACATTAAAAATCTCGGCCATCGCCGCACCGCGGGGGAGACTTCCCTCCGGGGTCCCTTGAAACCAATCACCGGCATCCAAGACTAGGGTCAGGCCTTTTTTCCGCTCGCTTTCGATGAGGCTGGCCAACGCCGGCGCGCCGCCGATCATTCGGCCCTTATCCTTCCTCGGCATCATCCAACCGTGGATATCATTTGTGTGAACAACGCGTAAGCGCCGAGTGGCCGCGAAGGCGCTGGGAGATGAGACAGTGAGGATGAATAGAAGAAAAATGCTTCGCATCATTGCGACTTCACGAGGATATCGCCGATGATGTCTGCGGCCTCATCTCCTCGATCAGCCGCATTGGAAAGATGCCGGTACAACTCCCTTGTTTTCAATATCGCGATAACATCGTTCTTCTTAAAAAGTTCGGCGAGTGCCTGCCGATAAAGATGTTCCACGAAGTTTTCCGTCTTCTTCGCACGTATCAAGTGCTCCTCGGCGACACGAGGCTTGTGCTGGAGATGCGAGACGGCCTTCACAATGTCCTCACCGGCTTCAAATAAGGACTGTGCCATCTTTTTCAAATGGTCGTTGGTCGGGACCTCGAAAAGGACCATTTCCTCAACGGTCGTCTTCGCATAGTCAATCATGTCATCGATTGCGCGCGACAACCCGAAGATATCTTCACGGTCTATCGGAGTAACTAAAGATTCGTTAATGGCATTAATGACGATGCGCCGCAGATCATCGGCTTCCTTCTCGAGATCATCAACACGCATGCCGCGGGCCGAGCTAGGCTCATCGATAAATTCCTTAAGCGCAGCCAAGCCCTCAAGCGTTTTTTCAGCCTGCTGGTGCAGCAATTTATAAAAGTCGTACTTTTCCCTTCTGAAAAAGAGCACGACCTGATTTTAACAATTAACTAAAAGACTTTCACGAGCAACCAGGCGAGAATTGCCGCAGCCGGGAAGGTGAGAAACCAATTTGCCAACAATTCCCCCACAATCCCCCAACGCACAGCTCGGGGATTGTGACCGGCCCCGGCACCTAAAAGGCTTGATGAGTTGATTTGTCCAGGCGAGAGCGGGAGACCCACCAAGGTGGAAACAAAAACCAGCGTCCCAGAAACTGCCAATGCGGTGAAACTGTGAAGCGTGTCAACTCGAAAAATTTCAAAACCCATTTTTTTAAGGGTGCGCGTAAATCCAAACAAAACACCGAATGCGAAGGCCATCGAACAAACCAAGCGAACCCAGAGAGGCAGTGAAAAACTCTCGGGGACCCCCGAGGCACCGAAAGAGAATCCCGCAACGACCAGCAATGCCATGCTTTTTTGGGCTGCATTCGCACCGTGAGCCAGACTTAGCCCCGTAAACATGAGGATCTCCGCTCCCTTAAATAGGGGCAGCGTACTCTGGGACATTTCACGAGCGGCCCAATAGAGAATCCGAATCGCTCCCATCGCGACCCCAAGTCCGATCAAGGGAGTCACCATAACACCCAACATCACAAATCCGGCATTTTTCCATTGGACCACACCTGCCCCTCCGATGGCATAAAACGCACCGAGCCACCCCCCAAGCAGCGCATGCGTATAAGAACCGGGAAGCCCTAATCGCCAGGCAACCGTTGCCCAACAAAGCGCTGCAACAGCGGCAGCGGCACACGCCTCGAAGGGACTCGCTCCCATAGGCAAAAGGTCCAGGCGAACAAGATGCTGACCGAACGTCCGCGCCACGGCCGATCCAAGAAATAGGGAGCCAAGAAAGGAAGCGATTGCCGCAATTAAGGACGCCTGACGCGCGGTAAGCGTCCTAGCGCTGACCACGGAAGCGGACATCGTACCCGAGTCATTAGCGCCATTGAGGAAAGCGAAACAAATCGTCGAAAGAACGATCAGAAGAACTCGAGGATCAAGGTCCAGCCTACTTCTCCTTCCCCTCGAGTTTCCACTTCATATTTTGAACCTCAGCGCGAAGTTTAAAGATTTCCTGCATGCGCTCGGCATCCTGACGCGCCAAGGTTTCCTGCCAGGACTGCTCACTGGTCTCGACGCGGATTTTTAACGTTGAATTCTCCCGTACCAGCTCCGCGAGTTTTTCCTCGTAGGATTCCTGCTCATCCGCCCATTGAGCCCGCGTCTCACTCAGCGCCCGATCACGGGCGACATCCGCCTCGAACAAACGCTTTTGCATCATCTTCGCGGATTTTCTCTCCGTCGCCAACTGATTTGACAGCTCCACGGCCTGCTCCTTAGCAATGCGGGTCTCCTCACGAAGTCCGTCGACATCCTTAGGGAGATCCGAAACCGCATCCACTTTCTTAGGGGCCGACGTCAGCTGTTGACGCATCGAAACCCATGCCTTTTGAGCAGCCTCAAGGGCGGATGATTTCCTTCGCATCTCTATTTTCAAAGCCGCGATTTCCCTATTTTTCTCTTCGACCCTTTGCGCCAGATCGGCTTTATCCGCGTCAATGTCAAGCGTCTCGTCCTTTTCCGGAACCGCTTTAGACTCAAGCTCATAAATTCGAGCGCGTGCCGCCTCGACTTTTTCTCGAACAGCCCCGAGTCCCCGCGCCGCCGCCGCCAACTTCATTTCCAACTCCATGACGCGCGATTTTGTCGCAGAATCACTCGCGCCGGCCTCGGCTTTTTCCGCACGCTTGCGCTCGACATCCCTCGCCTGCGCGGCGGCGTTAAACCGTTCTACCAGTCCCCGGCGTTCTTGGCGCATTTCTTTGAGTTCGGCCTTTGCTGAGGCCAATTCAGCTTCAAGACCCTGAACGCGTTGGCCAAACCGGCCCGCCGCGTCCCGAAATCCACTCAACTCCTTAATGAGTTCAGCCAGGGCCTTGTCTTTCTCGGCGATCTCCTCATTTTGCATCTCCTTCTTCAACTTCTCGGCCCCGCTCGGTTCCTCCGGAGCTCCGGCAGCCTCCTGCTTGGGCTCGGACTCCTTTAGAACTTCGATGCGTTTCTCAAGCGCCTGTATCCGCGTGCGTAGACCGAGACGCTCATCGAGCAAAGGAGTGATTGTATTGCGCAATTCATGAACCAAATCTTTTTCAACAGCCGAGGATTCCCCCTCCTTTCCACGCAGCTGCTCGAGAAGCTGGTCCGCTTCACCTTCCACTTGACCGAGCCGGACAGTCATGTCTTCATTCTCGGTTTTGGTTTTCTCCAGCTCGCGCGTTAGGACGATTATTCGAGTTTCCAATTCTGCGTTTGAATCCGATAACAACTGCACTTCGGATCTCGATTGGGAAAACTGGGTCTCAAGCGCGCTGTTTTTATCCTCAAGCGCCGCAATCTTTTTCTCCAAGGGGGAAAGAGTTTCCCGGTGACGCCTCAAGTCTTCGAGCTCGCGCTCCCGCGCCGCCAAGGCACGCGCCCGACTGACAAGTGCTTCTCCAAGCTGCGCGCGGACAGGCTTTACTTCAAGCCGCACAGCCGATCGGACCTGATCGCAGATATCGCTCAACCAATTACGGCCCGAGGCGACGTGGTCCTCAAAACGATCCGCGAGAAGATCAAAGCCCTGCTCCGCCAGTCGCACCCGGCTGGCATACTCCATCTCCAGCATCACCAAACGCGCGCGGAGTTCTTCTTCCCGGAGCGGCCCATCAATCAGCTTTGAGCGGAATTCCTCAATTCGATCTTCCGTGGTTCGGCGCGCATTCTCCAACCGCCCGCGAATAGCATCGAGCTCTTTACTCAGCGAGCGCGGAATTTTCCCTACATTTTCCGCAATTTTCGCTTCGGTTTTACCGATACGGCGCATGACGCCCTCAATGGCGTCTTGTTCAGCCGCCTCGAAGCGTTTCAGCAGATGTTCGGTTCTCTTTTTCTCTGTCATATTTCCGTCGTACAGGAGAGTATGCCTGGGAAATTCGACTTGATCCAGGCTTGGGAACGGGATGTTCACATCTTGGAAACGAAGTATGAAGGGCCGTCTCCGGAGCAGATTACTAAAGATGGAAACCTTTACTTCAAAAATCCGAGAAAAGGCGGGATCAACTTCTAATTAGAAGAATCGTAACGCACGGCGGTGACGAGTAAAAGCTCGTCGCCGCTGCGTTTTTTCCAAACTATTTTTTCGCCGACCTTGGATCCAAGCAGGGTATCGGCGAGCGGCGACGCCCAACACAATAAACCCTTTTCCGGGTCAGCCTCATCTTCACCCACAATTCGATAAGTCTTGGCCGCGTCCCCTGCGACATCAACCGTTGAACCGAAACGAATCTCGTCGTTCCTTTTGTCGGAATGATCGACGAGCTTCGCAGTTTCCAAACGGGTTTCGTAGTAGCGGAGGTCCCGCTCAACTTCTTTTAGTTTTCGGACCTTTGTAGGATCGTTTCGGTCCTTCGCCACGACCCGTCGGGCCTCACCCAAGCGCTCGACCTCGGCCCGCAGCAAGGCAAGCCCGGAGTGCGTGACATAGTTTGGGATTGCACTAATCGGGCGCTCCGGCAGCTGCTCCGAGCTTTCGCCGTCTCCCTCTTTAACAAACGCACTGCTCATAAGGATTCGAACCAAAGCAAAAGGACCGCAATTCTAAAGAAAAGACCCGAATCGACATCGGGATCGTTATCCCGAACGCCCGAGAGCATGGCTTCGAGATGCTTAGGTTCGAAAAGCCCATGCTTCTCCCATGCTCCGCCCGAGAACAAATCGGTTAACAGAGCGTTATTGGGATCACGCGCCCACTCTTCCCAAGGGACGACAAAACCATGCTTCTTCCGCCATACAATCGGGCGGGGAAGATACTTGGAAGCAAGCTTGCGGAGAATGTATTTTCCCTTCAAGCGGCGAATCTTCGTTGACGCCGGCAAATGAAGGGAATACTCCACGAGGCGACGATCCAGGAACGGCACACGCGCTTCAAGCCCTGCGCGCATCGTTGTCTTATCAACCTTCATCAGCAAACAATCGCTCAACACGGTTTTTAAATCGAACGCGAGAGCTCCATTGAGGCTATGCGGCGCCTCGGGATCCTTAAGCCAATCCATCGCGTCTAAATGGCCCGCTCGATCCTGGAATTCACGGGTGAGCAATGCGTCATGGGAAGAATGATGAGCCACAGAACGCGCCCAAGCCCCCCGATTCTCATGAGGCAAATCCCGAAATACGCGGCCCTTTCCCATACGTCGGGCGGCTGCGGCGGCAATGGGGCGACTCCAGCGCGGCGCACTCTCAACAGCCTCCGAAAGGTAGGCTGCCTTGTAGCGGTTGTAGCCTCCAAATAACTCGTCGGCGCCCTCTCCGGTCAAAACAACCTTAACCTGCTTGCGCGTGAACTTAGACAAAAGAAATGTCGGGAGAATCGCAGAATCGGCAATAGGTTCGTCCAGAACATCACCCAATTGCTCAACATTGGAAAGGATATCCGCCGGCAGAATTAATTCCTGGTGATCGGTTTCGAGATAACGCGCAACCGCTCTGGCATGGCTCGACTCGTCGACTCCGGCCTTTGTCCCCGAAAATCCGATCGAAAAGGTTCGGACTTTATCTTTGGACGCACGCGCCATGAGAGCCGTAATCAGAGAAGAATCGACTCCGCCGCTTAAAAAAGATCCCACCGGGACATCCGACATCAACTGGGAACGTACCGAAGCGATGAGAAGGCGCTCAACCTTATCGAGGGCCTCCTTCATCGACGGAGCCGATCCGCTCGCACCCCACGGCGGCCGCGTCGGGATTTCCCAAAACGACTCCTGTTTCAAACCGTGGGCATTCACGCGCAGAAAATGACCGGGAGCGAGTTTGAGAACGGAATCAAAAATCGTACGGGGCGCATGGACATATCCGTAGGACAGATAATCCAATACACCGGTTGGATCCAACTCCCGGGAATCGACGAGGGTAAGAATTGATTTCAGCTCGGATGAAAACGAAATGCGGGACCCTTCGAAACTGTAGTACAGCGGCTTTACTCCAAGCGGATCCCGGGCTAGAATCAATTCGTTTTTCTTGGAATCATACGCGGCGATCGCAAACATCCCCTCAAGCCGGCGCAAGGCGCCTGCGCCTTCCCGCGCGAACAGATGCAATACGGTCTCGGCATCGGAATGGGTCCGATAACGGACCCCCGCCGCTTCAAGCTCTTCTTTTATCGCGGGGTGGTTATATATCTCACCGTTAAAGACGATGGAGTACCTACCGTCCTCGGTCCGCATGGGTTGGGCACCGTTTTCGAGATCGAGAATCGAGAGCCTTCGAAATCCCAATGCAACCGGGCCCTGCGCCCAGGATCCGGAATCATCAGGTCCCCGATGGGCTAATTTTTCGCGCGCGGCATTGACGCGTTTTGCATCCGCGCTGGAGCCGTCAAGTTTAAATTCGCCGACGATGCCGCACATTAAAACAATCCCGTGATGGAATATTTCTTAAGCCGCTTCGCGTCCCGCCACATCGCGGCGTTTTCAAAAAATAAATAGCTGTCTCTTCCGGAAGAACAGCGGCTCATCGCGCGACGCAGCTCTTCTTCGGTAAAACTAACGCCTCGGGAAATACTCCGTCCCTCTTTACGTCCCGAGAGTCTCCAGTAGCGCGTCCCCGCTGGAACCTCTTCGGAATTAAGCGCATCGGCGCCGGGGATCAGCCGGAGATCTCCACACATTCTGGCTTTAAGCTTGTCATTAAACTGCTTTCCCCGCGGAATCCAAACAGAACGCCAGGAACCGCGTC
>JBFIEP010000126.1:0-6778 GCA_041603335.1 Elusimicrobiota bacterium
CATTCGTCATGAAGTTGCCTCAATCAAGAAATGAACGGATCCTTCTTATCTTCGGCTATCCCGAAGTCTTTCATCGCCTGGGAAACAAATTTCCCTTCGATTTTCCCATCATTGCGGAGTGCGCTAAGCGCGGAAAGCGCAATGAACCTCGAGTCGACTTCGAAATGGTCGCGCAATGCTTCCCGTGTTTCGCTTCGCCCAAAACCATCGGTCCCCAACATGATCGGCGTACGTGGGAATCCCGAAGAAATACTGGCGGGAAGTGCCTTAACGTAATCGGAGGCAACCACAAAGCTGCCCTCTTCATTCTTTAGGCAGGATTGAAGATAGGAATCGCGAGGCTCCGACTCCGGGTGCAGAAGGTTCCAGCGCTCTGTTGCCTGCGAATCTTTATAAAGCTCTTTAAAGCTGGTGAGGCTCCATACATCCGCTGAAACGCCGTACTTTTCAAGCAAGGTTTGCGCCTTAAGCGCCTCATTAAGAATGGCGCCGCTGGCAAGCAGCTGCGCCTTGTATTTCCCTTCTTTTTGGGAGGGCTTATATTTGTAGAGACCTTTTAGAATCCCTTCATCGCTCACATGTTCCGGACGGGCGGGCATGGGATAATTCTCATTGCAGACCGTGAGGTAGTAATAAATATCTTCCTGATCTTCGTACATGCGCCGGATCCCATCACGGATGATCACACTGATTTCGTATGCGAAGGTCGGATCATAGGCTACGAGGTTCGGAATCGGGTAGGCGAGAAGATGACTGTTCCCGTCCTGGTGCTGGAGACCTTCCCCCGCGAGCGTCGTGCGTCCTGCGGTCGCCCCGATCAAGAATCCTTTGCAGCGCATATCCCCCGCTGCCCAAGCAAGATCACCAATCCGTTGGAGCCCAAACATGGAGTAATAGATGAAGAACGGGATCATATTAATCCCGAACGCCGAATACGCGGTCCCCGCTGAAATGAAGGAAGACATGGATCCGGCTTCGGTGATTCCTTCTTCAAGAATCTGTCCGTCCTGGGTTTCTTTGTAGTAGATCAGTTGGTCGGAATCGACGGGCTCATAAAGCTGACCGACATGGGAATATATCCCGCACTGACGGAACAACGCTTCCATCCCGAAGGTCCGTGCCTCATCGGGAACGATCGGGACGATAAGCTTTCCGATATCGGGGTCCTTCAGCATCTTTGAAAGCAACCGGACAAAAACCATCGTCGTAGACGCGCTGCGATCACCGGTCCCTTTATCGAATTCACCGAATAAAGACGCCGCTGGAGTCGCCAGAGGGGCCGCCGATTTCGACCGCCGCGCCGGAAGTGCGCCTCCCAGCGCCTTGCGCCGTTCCAAGAGATAGTTCATCTCATCCGAACCTTCAGCAGGTTTATAGAAAGGCGCATGCGCGACATCTTCATCGGAAATCGGAATCGCGAATCGCGAACGAAATTCCCGCAGCTCTTTTTCATTCAGTTTCTTTTGAGAATGCGTGATATTGCGGCCTTCGCCTGCTTCCCCAAGTCCATAGCCCTTGATTGTGCTTGCAAGGACAACGGTCGGCTGTCCCTTGTGTTCGGCTGCCGCTTTATAGGCGGCGTAGACTTTCTCGGTGTCGTGTCCGCCCCGGGTAAGATTGCGGAGGTCCTCGTCGGAGAGGTGCTCCACTAGTTTGTGCAGTTGGGGGTATTTCCCGAAAAACTTTTCACGCGTATACGCGCCGCTCTCAACGCTGTATTTTTGGAGCTCACCATCGACGAGTTCATTCATGCGCCGTATTAGAAAGCCGTCTGTGTCCGCCTTCAGGAGCGGTTCCCATCCGGCGCCCCAAACGACCTTGATGACATTCCAGCCCGCGCCGCGGAACATCGCTTCCAATTCCTGCATGATCTGACCGTTTCCACGGACGGGACCATCGAGACGCTGCAAATTGCAGTTGACGACAAAAATGAGATTGTCGAGTTTTTCACGGCCTGCCAGGGAAATAGATCCTAGAGACTCCGGCTCATCGGTCTCCCCGTCTCCGAGGAATGCCCAAACCTTTGAATCGGACGGTTTTTTCAGCCCGCGGTCTTCCAGGTAGCGGTTGAAACGTGCTTGATAAATCGCCATTAACGGTCCAAGCCCCATGGAAACCGTTGGAAATCGCCAATAATCGGGCATCAGCCAGGGATGAGGATACGAGGAAAGCCCTCCTTCGGGCTTAAGCTCACGGCGGAAATTTTCTAGATGTGTTTCGGTAAACCGTCCTTCAAGAAATGAGCGGGCGTATATTCCGGGTGCGCAATGCCCTTGGAAGTAGACCATGTCTCCTTCAAAATCGTCAGTCTGCGCCCGGAAAAAATGATTAAAACCTACTTCATACAGGTGGGCTGCAGAAGCGTATGTGGAGATATGTCCTCCGATTCCGTCACTCTCCCGGTTGGCCCGCACAACCATGGCCATAGCGTTCCAGCGGATTATATTGCGGATCCGTCCTTCAACGTCCAAGTCCCCGGGATAGTCGGGTTCGCGTTCAACGGGGATTGTATTGATGAACGGCGTCTTAGCGCTAAACGGCATTCGCACACCATGGGCGTGCACGCGTTCTTCAAGCAGGGTGAGCAGTCCAATAGCCTTGTCGTGACCCTCGCGCTCGAGGACCCCGTCAATCGAGGTTATCCACTCGCTGGTTTCGACTTCGTCTAAATCGGGCGCATTACGCTTCATAGCACCGATATTACCATTTTCCCTCGGGCGCGTTCATGCGCCCAAGGTCCCGACTAAGACGCTTGAAAGCGGATTTTAATCATCTCTTTCATCACGTAGGTCAATGGGACATCGACGTATCCCCGCGAGCCGTCTGTCCAGGCGTCATCGGTCCAAAGGCGGAGTTCACTTTGCGTCATGCCAGCAACGGTTCCCTTATACTTTCCGACTTCAATGAAATCCCCCGCGGAAAAGGGCAGGTAGGCGGCGATCATAAGACCACCGACAAGATTCTCCGAAACGGATTTCATATAGAAACCGGCGGCAGCGGAGAAAATTCCCAGACCCGTGACCATGCCGGCAACAGGAACCCCGAAAAGGTGCATGACGAGTCCAAGTCCGCCTAAGTAAATACCGTTGCGGAACCACCAAAGAACCCGGGCGCGGAAACGGTGCTTACGATACTGTTTTGCATCGGACTTTCGGAAAGATTCGGCTTTTGTTTCCTGGCTCTTAACCCAGCGATTAAGCTGCCTTCCGATCCAGAAGGCACCGACCACGGTAGCGATTGATTGCCCGAGCGGTCCGAGGGCGGTCCAGGCGGCCCCAATTCCCGCTAACGACAAGGCCGCCGCTGCTTGGAATTTGCGGGCGTTAGGCTGCCCTTCTTTCGCTACACTTCCGATTCCTGCGTCGTCGAGCTTTTGGTTTGGAATTAAGACGCGGTCATATCCCAGTTCCTTATCCGCTGATGTATCTACGATGACGAAACGCGGATTGGCACCTTCAAGCGTTCCTTCTACTCCTAAGGCTTTAAATGGTTCTCCGATTTCTAAAGTACGGTTCTGATAGAGGAAGAAACCATCGGCCACATTGGCCGCAACATCTTTTACCGCAAAGGTTGCGGTGAGAGCGAAGACAGAGCTATTCACAACGAGGGCTTCCCATCCGCCCATCATGCCTACTGCATAGGTGACTGCACCGAACCATGAGGCGTAGGTGATGACGTTGGTTAGCCAATCCTCACGAAGTTTGTTCCATTCAAGATGCGTAAAAATAGATTTAACGACAGGGCGGACAATACGGGGAGCAATCGAAGCGACTCCGAATCCCGCTCCGACCCAAATTCCGGTTTGGGCCCATTCGGGTGCCATCATGAAAAGCTGGAGAACGGACTCTACGCCGGGGAGTGCCATCAGCCAGGCGCCGACTTTTGCCGGAAGAGTCGGATCGGCGATAACGGCGGCAGCCGCAGCAACTCCCGCTACGGAAATCGCGGGAACCGTTGCCTTTTGTGCGAATGTCCGCTGAGGTTTAAGTCCCTTGGTGCGTCGTGCCTTCGCAGCGGCATCGGCAGGGACACCGTCTTTGTCATCTGCAGCATTGAAGGTAGCGGAATCGAAAAATTGCCGCGATATATCCCGGGCCGCTGTGGGAGATCCCTTCTTTTCGACTGAAGGTGCTATCTTGGCTGCGACTGCTTGCAATGTCTGGCGGACGGTCACCGGCTTGCTTTTGCCGGCGGCGGGCAGTACCGCGACGATCGTTTTTTCTTTTTGCGCCATAACCGAGGCTCCCGGTTTTGCCGCGACGGCGGCTTGGGTGACATTGCCGGAAGCTGCAGTCTCGGGCAGCGTAACCGCATCGATCACCGATAAATTCGTCGAAAGCGTCGGAGCCGATAAGGATATATTGCGGCCTGTTTTTATTGTCGAGAGTCCAACGGGCAAACCAACGGCCATCGAACCGACGGTTGTTACCGGCGCGGTTTTCGTGAGAACACGCGCAGCCGCAGGTATGACAGCGGGGCCGGAAGATAAAAAGAGGGATACGGCTAATGAAAGGGATAGTATTTTTTGCATGGGCGTATTATCCCGAATGCAAAGCACATCCACGTAGGTCTGAAGACCTTAAATCTTTTGGCCCTATCGGGAAGGCAGAAGAGAGGCAAGATCGGCTTCCGGCCGTACCCCCAACGACTGGAGCACGCGTGCCTGCCGGTCGAATCGGTTGGTCGCCCGGCGAGCTTCAAGAAACCCCCCTCCAAAAATAGCCGGGAATGAATAACAAGGCAGCGGGTAGTCGGTTCCAAAAACCAAACGTTCGAACAATTCCGGATGACGGCGGATGCGTAATAGGGCCCCAAATCGGTTGGGCAAGGTTAAGGCGGAAAGATCCGAATAGAAATTCTTATAACGGCGAGCCATTTGGAGCATCGTTTCAAAATGCTTCTCGATAAAAAATAACCCCGTACTGCAGCCATGGGCGGCGATAACCGTTGCGCCCTCTTCCAAAGCCTGAACCAAACGATCCGGATCTCCGACACTTTGGTCCTGTCCGATTAAAGAGAATTCGTAGCCGATGTGGCTAAGAAAAGGGATTCCCAGTTCACCCAGGCGGCGGTAAAAACGGAGAAATCGCCCATCGGATGGATCAAACACTTGGGAGTTCGGCAGGACTTTTACAAGGGATGCCCCCAATTCCGCGCACCGCTCGAGTTCGTCGAGAGCATCTCGGCGGCTAGGGTTGATCGAAACGCCGGCAAGGAAATGGGGCCTGGTTTTAACTACGTCAAACAAGTAATCATTCGAAATTAAAAAATCGGTGTGTTCTTTGTCCAAGCGGCCTTGTGCGTCATAGACACCGTCCATTGCGAGAAGAACCGCTTTCTCTACAGATTCCGATTTTCCGAATTCCTCATCGAGTTTTTCCAAATAAATCCGGTTCGCGAGTTCTGGATTGTCGAGCGGCAGCCCCAGCGACCATGCGACCGATTTCGCGACCGGAGACTTCAGCATCCGGGGAGATACCCAGCACCCGTTCGTCGGGGTCCCGAGGGCGGCTAAGTGGCAATGGGCGTCAATCATAGAGTCGCTTCCTTTTTAAGTGCCTGCAAATCAAGTTTCCCTGAGCCAAGGAGAGGGAATTCAGCGATCTCCCGGAAAGCCGCTCGCGCCGGCTGCCAAAGATTAGGCAGCCCGCTTTCTTGGAATCGTTTGTAAATCCCGTCTAAATCTTTGACGGCGGTATGGAGAACAATCAAGCGTTCCCCTTTTTTCTCATCCGGGACCCCGGTAACCACAAAGGCCCGTTCGACCAACCCTGCGGCTTCCTGAAGGCTTTCCTCGATACGAATGTGCGGAACCATTTCACCGGCGACCTTGCTAAAGCGTGATAATCGGTCGGTGATTGTGACAAATCCATCTTCATCGATTTTCGCGATGTCTCCGGTTACATAATACTCACCCCGCATCACTTCCCGGGTTTTTTCCTCGTCCTTCAAATACCCCTTCATAACGTTGGGACCCTTAACAAGGAGCAGACCCGGATTGTCGGTTGACAATTCCTCTCCTGATTCCGGATCAACGACCTTCATTAAAACTCCCGGAACGGGATGTCCCACCGAACCGAGTTTTGTCCCTTGCTGCTTGCTGTCGGTTTTAACAAAGTCGGGGATATTGATGGCCGCCACCGGGGATAGCTCCGTTGTCCCATAGCCTTCCAGCGGAAGAACGTTGTATTTTTCTTCAAAGGCGCGTGCGACGTTCTCCCGCAGTTTTTCAGCTCCGGTAATCACATAACGAAGATGGGAAAACTGATCCGCGCTGACCCTTTTGATATAGGACTGCAGAAAAGTAGGAGTTGCCAAGAGCAGCGTGGCCCGGTGTTTCTTAGCCAGCTGTCCGATTCGCTTGGCGTCAAGCGGACTAAAGTGGTAAATGACGCCGAATCCGGCGATAAGCGGAAACCAAAGGCAGCCTGTATATCCGAAAGAGTGGAAAAAAGGAAGGACCGCCATGAGCCGGTCATCCCCGTCCATTTTATAAAGCTGCCCCAAGGCTTCGATATTGGAATGGATATTCGAGTGAGTGAGCATGGCCCCTTTAGGGGTGCCGGTCGACCCGCTCGTGAAGATTATTGTTGCCGTATCATCGAGCCCGGGAGACCGCGACATGAAAAGACTCTCAAGCAAAAATGACGGGAGCAAGCGGCAGGCGGCATATGTTAAAACGGCTCCCGATTTCGAAACCGAGGCCGCTAGGTCTTCAATAAGGACCATGTTCGGAGTTTGCCGCCATCCGAGTTTCTCCAAAAATTTCTTTGAGGTC